>WFTM01000063.1 GCA_015485525.1 Candidatus Zhuqueibacterota bacterium
GAAATCAATATCTACGAATATACATGTTCCGGGGGCGTTCATGCTGCAGATCATTGCAGATAGTAGCCGAATGCAAAACTGAACTCAAGGTTGGTATTAGTCCAGGCCAGGTTGTTCGCACCACTGCGATAGACGTGCAGTATGATTTCATAGCGCATATTCAGCGTACGCGAGCGCACGATGCGGGTGCCGACTCCTGCAGCAACGGTAAAGTTGTTTTCATCATGCACCTGAGTCAACCCGAACTGTCCAACCATATATGGCTGGATACGCGAGCGCATGATCACGTCCCGGGTGATGCGCACGGCATGATAGAGCAGGCGTTCGGAGCCTGAAACCGGTGCGATACCACTGACTTTGCGGACAAAATCCTGCCGCGCGGCAGCAAAGCCGAGCAGAAGCCCGGCCGTGTGGCGTGCATCAAGGCGATAAAAATAGCGCACGCCATAGGCAAAGGAGTTGTCGAAGCGGTCTGGTGCATACAAGCCGATGAATGGCGCGATTTCATGCTGGGTTGAGATGCGCGCACGCCGGGATTTGCGGCTTTTTTTCTTCTGTGCCAGCATGTCATCCCCTGACACGAGAAAAACCAGTACCACCAGCATCCAAAGTGTTTTTCTGTTGAGGAAATAATCTGAAAAACCTTGTGCAATCATCGTCGATATCATCTCGTTCTTTTTGCTGTTGTAAGCGGGTATGCGGCAACGGCTGTCGCCTGCCCGATTTCCTGACAAAGTAACGTTGTGCGCAGGAACTCAGCGGATGCGAAAAACCAGTCCGACGGAGACATCCCAAAACGAGGAAATGCCGCCATTTCCGAGAGCATAAAAATTTTTAAAATCCACGCGAACTGCGCGTTTGCGATCAAGGGCTTTTTGCCCGCCAATTCCAATATTGAAAGCTAAATTTGAAATTGAGCGCTTGTCCGCAGCTTTTACAGGTACTGAAGTCATTACCCCGACACCGGCAGAGTACCAGGTGTCGAACAGCCGGGTGCGCACCCACATACGCCGGAAACTCATGTCCATGATATAGACGGAAACCACTTTGTCGGCTACAAACTGAAATGAACCCTCCATCCAGGTGCGCGGCCAGTTGCCATGAAAAAAACGAAACACATAGCTGAAGTCGAAATTCATCACTCCCATGCCGAAAAGCGTACCGGTACGCATGACCCGGGATGGTGGGCGTTTTTTGCCGGAAAGCCGCGTGCGATCGACGCCGTGATTGTGCCCTCCGCTGTTGACAGCATGTCTGCGCACTTTTGCCGCCGGCATTTTCAGGTTAATCCAGCCGGTTTTGCCCGCGGCCCATGCGATGCGATCCCACCCTTCCCTGCTGCCCAGAAATTTGATTTTACTGCCTGATGATAAGACTTTGAGTACAGGGCTGTCGGCATCGGGCCTGGTATAAACGACGATTGAGCGCTTGATACGCACCGTCTGGCCGGAGACCGCATCCGGGCTGAAAAGTGAGCAAACGACAGCGATGCTGGTGATATAAAACAGAATGTGTTTCATGGATATTCTTGATCGAATGATGACAGATCCGGCAGGAGTTAGTCTATCAGGAATTTTCCGGACTCGCTGCAAAAAGAGCGAGCCCGGAATGCAGGCAAAAATATTGCCAGGAGCGTATCGCTGAACAGGACAGGAGGAATGCCGGGCGATGAGCCTCTTCTCGCCGGCTACTCGATTGTCCCCATGGCCGTGAGTTTTTCGAGCTGCCTGCGCAGCAGTTTTTCATACATACGCATACCCGAAGAGCCGGCTATTTTAAGCGCCTCGCTGAGGGCGGCCTGAGCTTCTGACGTCTCTCCCCTGCTGCGGTGAATCTGCCCTGCTTTAAGCAGACTTTTGACAGCCAATTCGGTGAAATGGCTCCTGACTGCCAGCTCGCCGGCCTGCTGTGCGTGGCTGAGCGCCTGGTCGAATTTTCTGGCCCGGGCGTATAACCCGGCGAGCTCATAGTCTGTTTCGGCCACACCGCGCACGTAACCGATGCTCTGGAACTGCTTGCGGGCTTCTGTAAAAGCATCGCGGCCTCGGGTGATTACATGCATCCGGGAATAGATACGCCCCATGGACAAGCGGGCATAGCTTTCACCAACACGATTGCTGTCCGCGGCAAACAATTGCAGGCTCTCGGTGATCAGCTCATTCGCAGCATCCTTTTCACCAACAGCAGCTTCAGCTTCGGCGAGCAACCTCGCGGCCTCTGCCTGCAGCGAAGGCGTGCCTGTTTTGTCGATGATCCGCTTTGCTCTGCGCAGCACATCTTTCGCCGGGGGAAAACGGCGGTGTTCCAGCAACCACTGGCCTCTGTAGAGCAACACCCTTGCCCTGGGCAGGGTTGCTTTTTCCAGGGCAGCTTCTGCCCTGTCCAGTGCTGACAGCATTTTCTTTGCATTGCCATAAAGTCGATACAACTCGGCCATCGCCAACCAGGAACGGGCGGTTATTGCCGGATTATCGCTCTTTGCACCCAGGCCACGGACTTTTTTGTAGATCGCTGCTGCTGCTCTGTTTTTCCCGCTTCGTACCCGTAGCGAGGCATCCAACAACATGAAGTCGGCGAGGTGTGGCAGGTCTTTGCTTTTGCGCGCCTGCGCAATGGCTGCTGCGATGGAGCTCTGAGCGGTTTTCAGATCGTTTCGCACCATGGCCAGTGTAGTGACTGCACGGGAACAAAGCGCTCGCGTTTCAGGAGTTCCAGCCTGTACCGCCTGCTCAGGAACTGCTGTCAGCAAGCTTTCAGCTTCGGCGATAGCGCCGCTTTTCAGCAACCCCAGAGCCAGCTTGCAGGATGCCTGTTTTTGAATCGTCAGATCATCCGCTTCCCGGGCAGATGCAAGAGCATCACGATAGGCTTCCAGCGCTTTTTGCGGGTCGAGCAGCCCCTCATAGGCGTGCGCAAGCCGGAAGTAGAGCGGCGCGTACAACACCTTTTTCTGTGCCGCGCGGACTTCATCGATGGCCTGCAGTATGTAGTCCACCGCGTGATCGTATTCATACATCTCCATCGACAGCTCGGCCAGGGCGCCATACAGGTCTTCGTCCGGGTCAGTCTCGGCCTGCAACAGACGGCTGATCTTGAGCGCGGCAAAGAACTGCTCCGTGGCTTTGTCGTCATACCCTCGCTCCCGCCACGAGCGCCCGGACAGCGTCAGCGTATGGATCGCAGCGAGGTCGAGTTCATTTTTTCGGCACAGCGCCAACGCCTGATCGAAAAAAGTCTGAGCATGTTTATACTTGCCGAGGCGGTGCCAGAGCTGTCCGATGGCGTTGAGAATGGTGATTTCCGCCTGAACATCACCGACGGAGCGGGCAAACCGCAGGGTACTCTGCCAGGTTTTGATCGCAGTGCCCAGGTTGCTGCCGTGTTCACGGGCGCGGGCGAGCGTCATGCGGATTTTCAGGGCTGTCCTGCGGTCTTTCATCGTTGCGGCGAGAGAGTAGGCGCTCTTCAGGGTATCCACGCATTCGCTGATATGCCCTGAACGCAGCAGGACGACCCCGAGGTTGGACAGAATTTGCAGGTGTGTACGGTGCTCTCCCTTACCAGCATTGAGCATGAGAGCACGTTTGTATTTTTCGATGCTCTCATCATAACTGGTCAGATTCAGATTGATGGTTGTGATCAAACTCAGTGCCCGTGCCATGCCGGTGTCATTGCCGACATCTTCCATGATACGCAGCGCGTCGGTAAAAAAGTCGCGTGCTCTTTCCTCATCGCCTTTGGCCATCCAGGTGTCGCCGATATTCATAAGAACCATGGCTTCGCCTGCACGATCGCGTTCATCCTGCATGATTTTCAGTGCGCGCTCGTGATTGGCAAGGGCTTCTTCGAAGTTATCCAGATTATGATAAACCCTGCCGACGTTTTTCAAAATATACCCCAGACCGGTCTTATCCGGTAGCTCCTCTTTCAGCTCCAACGCATCACGAAAAAAACGCATAGCTTCGAGGTCATCTCCCTCATCAAGATAGAGCAGCCCGATATTATTGAGAATCATCGCTTCTTCGTTGCGATCCTGCACTTCGCGGGCGTAGGCCAGGGCATCGGTGAGAAAAGCGAGCGCGATCTTGCGTTTGCCTTTATCGCGATAAATACCCGCCAGCTTGCCGGCCATCTGCAGGGTGGTGTTGATGTCCTGCAACTGCATCGCCTGTTCGAGAGCATCCTGATAATACGCGATGACTTTTTGTGTTTCACCGGCGGCACGATATATTTCTGCCAGTGTGGTCAGGCATTCGAGCCTGGCCTCGGGTTGCTTCAGGCGCTCGTGCAGGCCCTGGGCATTCAACAGCATGTACCTGGCAGTTTCATAATCATGTTTGTTGAACGCTTCGATGCCGTTGCTGTGCAGATAATCTGCCACGATTTGTGCATGCAGAGGATAGGCATCGAGCAGGTCGTTGACCAGCTTCTCGTCGCCTTTTTCAAGAGTACGCAGATAGAGATCGATAAACTCTTCGCCGGTTATCTGGCGTTGAGGCTTCTGCGCAGGCGTTTTCCCGGATGTCTTCTGCTTTTGTTTCTTCTGTTTCTTTTCTACCTTTGGCGGCTGATTTTTCCTTTGCTGTGCGAGAAGCTCACCGGGCTGTATTAAAGGGATCAACAGCAACAAAACAGGGATAAATCGCATTCTTTTTCTCCAGAGCACTCGGAAACGACAATATCATTTCATCATAAATTTATGCTGAAAAACCCTGCTGTTCACCCTGCCGCCAACCAATCGCACGGGTGGAAGTGAACGTGGAGAAGTTTTCCAGCTATCTCAATATTACTTGCGCAAAACACTGATTTGTGATTAAATCGGGTTATGGGCAAATATCAGTATTTAGACAATACCGGCAATCCCTGCAGGATCGTAAAATTTTATTGCTCAAAGGGTAAACTTTTACGTATCCCGGCTGTTTGAGCTGGATGTCATCGGTATTAAAAATTGATAAACTGCGGTGTAACGAGAGACGTTCGTAGTGCACGCTTTAGCGTGCCCGCCGCCAACTCTCCCGAGCTGGGC
>WFTM01000064.1 GCA_015485525.1 Candidatus Zhuqueibacterota bacterium
ACAGCTGGGCATTCGATTCTTCTTTCTGAATTTACCCGACACCGATATGCTATTGCCCGCTTTGGGGGGGAGCCCCACACTGCTTAACACACCTTAACGCTACGTTTCTCAAAGCAAAATTTTTTCAACCAGATTCATTCACCAAATTGTATTTCATGTAAGCTATAGCGCCGGTAGCGAGACATGAAATGCCAAAAAGGGGAGGGTATGATGCAGATCGAAGCCATTATTAAAAATGCTCTTGACTGGCAAGGTGAATCTTCGAAAAATAGCTCATTTCGGGGATTGATTCGTTGGTGGGTTGTGCGTTTGTGCTCGCCGCCTGATATGTATTCCCGCTATCAGGCTGTGTTGGGTTTGTTAAAAAAAGAGGTCGATTCAGAGAGCCGTCTGCTCGAAGTCGGCTCCGGCGCGACCGGGATGACGCGCTACTGGCGACGGCACATTCATGGCGTGGACGTGCAGTTTGACGGGCCGGAGCTGGGCTATTTGAAGAAAATTCGCCTCAGTGGCGATAAACTGCCTTTTGCTGACCGGGAATTCGATTGGGTTGTGAGTTGCGATGTCTGGGAGCATCTGGATATAGATTTGCGCAGAAGAGTCATCCATCAAATGCTGCGGGTCGCGAAAGATGGAGTGATCAGCGTTGCGCCCAGTGGTGATATGAGTGTTGAAAAGGAAAAGCGACTGGCAAAATGGTTGTTGCGGCGTGGAATTGAAATCCCCGAATGGATGCTTGAGCACAGGAAGTTCGGTTTGCCGGACCGGATGGAAACCGCGCAGATCATCCGTGAAGAAGCTGAAAAACTCGGCCGCGAAGTTGAAGTCAGAACACGCATGGTTACCAACAACCGGCTCTGGTTCTTCACCTGGAAAGTACACACGCTGGCAGAACAGTCCTTTGCATACCGGTTGTTGACGGTACTGCTCATTCCACTTTCATTCCCGTTGTTCTCCTGGGTTTGGCGTCTTGGCGACGGGTACAGGTGTTGCTGGGAGGCCAGGTTGTCTGCGCCGGACTCGTCGCAAACTTGAGTTTTCCCTGGATTGTTGAAGGTAGTGCCCGAACCCGTTCGTAGCGAACGATTTTTCATGCCCCGCGAGCGATGAGCAACCACACCACGGCGCGGCTCCGTTCGTAGTGCACGATTTATCGTGCCGCCGGGCAATGAGCAACCACACCAGTACGCGGCAACGCAGGGGAATTGCCGCGTACCGGAGAGACCTTTATTCCCACATGACAACGAGACAGACTTTGTATGTCCCACCACCTTTTAGAAAAATATGATGGCACCGGCTGTATCAGTTCTGAAATTCCTGTTGCTGAATATTGATCTGGCCCTGTTGGAATTCGGTTGTCATCATGGATTTTTTTTCTAACTTTTGCCACTCAGTTGCCCGGCACACATAACCCCGTCTGCTCTGACAGCGTGCAGAGTTCTGAACATGCTTCGTGATTTTCGGCCCCGACCCTTCGGGACTGAAATGATCAGCCTTCAGCCTTATCCCTTTTCTCTGGCAAGCCGTATGCGGCTAAACTGGTGCACTGCCATATCTTCTATCAGAAGATGAAAAACGGCTTCCGGGCAGAAGCCCACCGGCCGGGCCGTTAGGGCAGACCGGGAGAGGTACTGGCGAAAAATAATGAAACCCCCGAGGGCTTGTCGTCTGCACAGGTCTGCTATAGTGTTTATATATAGTGATCATCACGCCTGCAAAATGTCCTGATCAGCTGCGTTTTTGCTCATGATTTTCAGCCCGTCAATCTGGAGTATTTATTACCCGTACGATTCATAAACATTATAAAACTTTGGCTTCGCTTTACCACGTCATCTATTCTGCAGCGATTTCCTGTGCGATACGCTGATTTGTCGATTGACGGAATGGGCCGTAGATTATTTTAAGCATAGTCGCGGGCAGATCATGCAGGATCAGGGCAGAAAACTGGTAGTTACCTCTGGCAGGAAAAGGACGCTATTGACCTGCTTTATCATAAAATAGGCGCCTCACAAGGAGAGTCGGGCTAACTGAAAAATTTATTCGACGAATTGTCCCCTGTAACTCACTGATAAATCATAGTCACGCTCTATGAATTTTTCAGGAAAACTACTCTGGATATGATATTGCGCACCTTTCTTTCTGTTTTACTCACGACCCTGTCTGCAGGATATTCCGTTCTTGCCCAGTCTGGCGATCCGATCACCAACCCAGCATTGATTACACCTGCCGAACTCGTTCCCGGCACAATTCATCCCATAGATTTTACTTCCGATACGACCTCTGAAAATGTACAGATACTCGGGTCCTGGTTGCTTTCTTCTCAGAATGGGAATGGTGCTGTCCAGGGTTACAGCGATGAGGCCGGCACCTACGCCTTGCTGGCCCAGCCTGATATCGGGCTCGTCATTTTCGACACCAGTGACCGGTCACAGCCGAGGCTGCATGCTGTTTTTTCGCGTGCTGGTGAGATGATGAACAGCGTCGCGGTTTTTGGACAGTTTGCCTTGTGCGCACAAAAGGCCGGCCCTTTTCTCGTCGTCGATCTCGCGGACCCGGGAGCTCCGGTCCTGACCGCTGAGTATTCCGCCACTTTTACCTCGGCACACGATGTGATCCTCGCAGATACTCTGGCGGTTGTTTTAAGCAGCTCCACATCTGAATTCCCAGCAGGCGCTCACCTGCTCGACCTTTCCGATCCGGCAGCGCCAAGACAGGTGGCAGCCATCATCGGCCGGGACTTCCGCAGTGCAGCATTTGCCGATGGTATTCTGTGGCTGAGCGTGAGCGGAGCAGACAGTGTGCTGGCTTATGACCTGCGCGGTCTTCCCGCTGTTCAGCCTGTGGGAGGCTTTGGATTCCCCGCACCGGCGGCACTGACCATGAATGCGCAAGGAACGGATCTGTTCGTGGCTTCGGATTCCACTGATGCGGGGATCGGTATCTTTGCACTGACAGGCCCGGGTACTGCGGAGCACCTCAGCTCCGTCGATGGCAACCATATCTCGGCTGTCCATGCTCTCTTTGCACGCCAGAGCCTGTTATTTACTTCCGGGAAAAATAATCTCGTGCAGGTTATCGACGTTACCCGCCCGGAAGAGCCGTGGCTGGCAGGAATTTTTTCTGAAAATACCAGTCCGGCAACGACAGCGATGGTGCGTGCAGATGATGAGCCGGGAGATGGTGGTGTCAGTGTTTATGTTGAACCTGATGGCCGCACACTCTATGTCAGCGATGCCGGCAAGGGTTTGCTCATTTTCGCCTATGACGAGCCTGAGTTCCGCATTCATAGTGTCCGCACCGATGAGGTGGACTACACCACAGCGCTAATTTACTGGCGTACAACCTTGCCCGCAACCGGCAGCGTCGAGGTGCAAACCGAGTCCGGCGAAACCGTTGCCATTGTCAGGGCGCCGCAGCGCGCCCGGCAGCAGCGTGTGCTGGTTACCGGGCTGGAGCCGGGGACGACATACCGCTATTTTGTCTTTGCCGAGTCTGTTCGTGGCGAGCTGACACAGAGCGAGGCTTTTTCTCTGACCACACCGATGTTTGCCGGCGAAATCATCCGGCTTAACGCGGGCGGGCCGGGTCTCGTGTTTGGCGATACCCTCTGGTCTGCAGATCAGGAGTTCAGTCAGGGCGGATTTGGATATGATGGTGGCAGCGCTCTCAGCAGTGCTGATGATGTGACAGGCGGGCCGCGACCGGAGCTGTTCCGCACTGCCCGGGCAGGCATGGATAGTTACCACTTTTCACTGCGCAGCAACGGCAGATACCGCGTCACCCTGTATTTTGCAGAGATTGAGGGGTTGGCAGCCGGTACACGCGTTTTTGATGTTCTGCTCGAAGATTCTCTCGCCTTCGAAGCAGTGGATATCGCTTCTGCTGTCGGAACAGGACGGGCACTCAGTCGCAGCGCCGGTGTCGATATTGCCGATGGCCGGCTCGATCTGGTTTTTGTGGCACGGGCAGGCACGCCGTTGGTTTCAGCAATCGAAATTGTGCAGGTGCTGCCGGACCGCAAAGCGCCGGATATCACCAATTTATCGATCGATTCTCTCGGCACCGACCGGGCTGTGATTTCATGGACGACCGACGAATTTGCCAGCACTTTTGTCGAGTACGGGCCTGAGGGCAGCTACGGTTCTCTTGTGTCAGGAACTCTTGGCGGTGGCCCCTTTCGCTACCGAGCTGTGCTCGACAGCCTGCAACCCGAGACGAGATACACCTTTCGAGTTACTGCGCGCGATTCTCTCGGCAACGAGCGGGTCCGTGATGGTGGTTTTTTTCAGACTGCTCTGACCACAGCGCTGTCCTTTGTCGATATCACCTCCTCTGCAGGCACCGGCGGGCCGACCTATTTTCGCAAGACAGGCGGGCACAGCGCGAATTTTACAGATGTGAACGGCGACACGCGACCGGACCTGTATATCACCATGCTGCGCGATGATCCCATGAACGATCTGTTTTTTCGTAATATTGACGGCAGAACCTTTGCCAGTGAGGCAGAGCTGCGCGGCATCGAAGATTTCGACGGCGGGTCTCATGGTGCTGTGTTCGCAGACCTCGATAATGATGGTGATTTTGATCTCTTTAACGGGGCAACAGATTCGACAGCGACGGTTTCAGGGCGCAATAACGTCTATCTCAACGACGGCGATGGTTTTTTTACCGACATGAGCGATAGCCTCGGCGTGGCGGACAGATCGTGGGAAACACGTGGTGTGGCTGCCTTTGACATGGACAACGACGATGATCTCGATCTCATCGCCGTGACGAATTACCTCGGAACCGACGATCCACCCGGGGAGCGCAATGAACTGTATCGCAACGATTTATCGCCGCAGGGTGTGCTGAGCTTTACCAGTATCGACACCGGGGTGGTCGTCGAAGCGCCGCTGGCGCAGGGTGTGACGGATGCGGATTTTGACGGCGATGGTGATATCGATCTGTTGGTTGCCAACCGCACCGGGCCGATGAATATTCTGCGTAACGAGGGTGGAGGCGTTTTTTCGCTGCTCGATCCGGCGGAGCTCGGCATCGTGCACAAGGCCGAGGACGGCATCACGGCAGGGGATATCGACAACGACGGTGATCTCGATTTGCTGCTGGCAACCGATAATTACGGCCATCTCTATCGAAATGATGACGGTCGATATACCTTTTTGCGCAGTTTTGAGGAGACCGACGGGTACATGGCCGTGTTTGCTGACATGGACAATGATTCGGACCTCGATATCATCTTTGCCGGCGACGACCTGATCTGGCTGAACGCAGGCGGCGGATATTTTGTCCCCGGGCCTGCGACACAAGTCGGCGCGGTCAACGATCCGCGTGCCATCGCCACGGCAGATATCGACGGCGACGGTGATCTCGATTTTGCGGTTGCCAACAAGCGCTCGCCCAACGTCCTGATCCGCAATGAGCTGAACACAGGCAACTACCTCAAAGTCCGGCTGATTTCCGCCTCGGGCCAGGCAGGGGCTTTTGGCGCCAAGGTCTTTGTTTATCCGCAGGGACAGGCTGGCGGTCCCGGCGCATCTCTCCTGGGATTTCGCGAAGTGCACGGCATCAACGGTTACCTCGGCCAGGATGATCCTGTGCAGCATTTCGGGCTTGGCAGCCATGATCGGGTCGATGTCCGTGTTGTTTTTATCGACGGTTCGCAGGCGCTGCGCCGCGGCGTGGCCGCCAATCAGACCATTCTCATCAATGGCCCGGATGCAGACACAGCAGCGCCGATCATCAGTCGGGTGCGGGCGGAAAACATCACGGCGCAGAGCGCGGTTCTGCGCTGGCATACAAATGAACCCGCACGCGCGCGTCTTTTCTTTACCGATGCCCTCGGCAAGCAGGTGAGCATAACCGATGATGCGCTGCGACGCGAGCACAGTCTTCGCCTGGTCAACCTGCAGCCCGAAACGCCATACAGTATCACGATCTCCAGCGAGGACGAGCTGGGAAACAGCAGAAGCATCGAAGGCGTGCGTTTTACCACCAGCCGGGCTCCGGAGCCTGTTCCTCAATACGATGTTTTCGAACTCGGTTTTCAGAGCCGGTACATGCCGGAGAACCCGGCCGCGCAACCGCCGGTTTTGGAGCTGGAGTTCACTGGTACCTCAGGAGATGCATTGGGACAGAGTTTTACGGTCTCGGGTTTCTGGAACGGCACTGACAGCATGCTGGTGCGGTTTGCACCGCCTGCACAGGGTGAATGGCGCTGGCAGTCGCGTTCAGACCTCGCTGATCTCGACGGTCTGCAGGGCTTTTTCCTCTGTTCGGGCACGTTGCCGGAAGAGCATATCTCACGCCGTGGCTTTGTGCGCGAAAATCCGCAGGCGCCCTACAGTTTCATGCACGACGACGGCACGCCCTTTTTTCTGCTTGGTGATACCCAGTGGTCGTTCAGCACCTCGGCGATAACATGGCCGGATGAGTTTCAGGCCTATGTGGCTGCGCGTGCGCGGCAGGGATTTAATTATGTGCACGGCGTGGTCTATCAGACCTTCCCTGATGGCAATGACCGCAACGAGGGCGGGCAGACATTTTTCAATAATGACCCGGACAGTCTGAACCCGGCGTTTTGGGCTGCTTTTGATCGCCGTGTCGAGTGGTTGAACAGTCGTGGCCTTGTTGCCGGACTGATGCTGGCCTGGGCTTCGGATGGCTGGCAGGATTTCCGTACCCGCGAGCAGGTCGAGCGCTATATTCGATATGTGGCAGCACGTTATGCAGCTTACAATGTCATCTGGATTCTTGCCGGAGAAATCGAAGAGGCGGAGATTCCGGGAGGATACGCCAATGCCGCTTCCGTGCTGCGCCAGGCTGATCCCTACGGCCATCCGCTGACCACGCATACCATTCTTTCCAGCGCGGATTCTCAGGAAAATCGTGCCTGGCAGTCGGTTATCTACCAACAGACAGGTGAGACCAGCCTGATAAGCCGCGATCGGATTTACTCCAAACCTGTGATCAATTCCGAGTTCGGCTATGAAGGAAATATCCCGCCGGATGCGGTGCGCAAACGAGCCTGGGAGATCGTCATGCGCGGCGGATTTTTCGTGTACGGCAACAAGAAAACTTATCATTATCAGGCTGAGATGACGCCCGAGAACCTCGATAGCCCCGGTGCGTTGTTCATGCAGTATCTCGGCGATTTCTGGAAGGGCAGTGGCGACCTGCGGCCGCGCTGGTGGTCCTTTTCGCGCTTCGATTCTCTTGGCCCGGGGCGTTTCACGGCTGGCATTCCGGGCGAGGAAGAGGTCATCTATCTCGATGATCCCGCCCCGTTGATCTTGTCTGTTGCCGACAGTATCCCTCTTGCCCGTATAACCTGGTTTGATACGCGCACGGGTGAGCGACGCAACGAGGAGCGATATCCCGCTAACGGCAGCCTGGTGCTGACTCCACCGGACAGCGGCTGGGCAGCGTGGGTAAACTTCCGGGATGATGTGCCCCCGGAGTTCGGTGAGGTCTTTTTGGATATGATCGATGGTTTCACCGTGCGCGCCCGCTGGACAACCTCAGAGCCAGCCCGCTCTTTCGTACGTTTCGGCAGAGATTCGACCTGCACGAATGCGGTCCCCTCAGATTCGGTGTACACGACCGAGCACGCTGTGCTGTTGCAGGGGCTGGAACAGGGCAGCTCGTACCACCTGTGCCTGTCCGTCGTCGATTTCGCGGGCAACCGCAGCGAAAAAAAACTCATGTTCCGGACCATTATTTCTGATTCCGCTGCCTGGTTTTTCCGGGATGTACGGGTGGACAGCATCACCGCCTCTTCAGCGCTCTTTCTCTGGAAAACGCCGGTGCCGATGACTTCAGCCATAGCGCTGGGGACGGATTCGACAGACCTGCAGACCGTCCTGCGCAGCGAGGTACTGAAAAGCGAGCACAGTTTTCGTATCGATAATCTGGCGGACAGCACACGTTTCTTTTTTCGCCTCAGCGGTGTCGATTCTGCAGGTGTGACCAGTGTCTCATCTCCCGGTCAGTTTCGCACTCTCTTTGATCGCACTCCGCCGGAGCTTTCTTCGGTTTCCGTGCAGCCCGTGTCGCCGGATTCTGTTTTGATGGTTTTCAGCTCGTCCGAGCAGGCGTCTTCGCGTTTGTTTTTCCGCGAGGTGTCAGAAGTACAGGACAGGGAGCTGGCTATCGATAATCTCGTACGTGAGCATCGTTATTATCTTGATAGCATCAGGTCGAAAACGCGCTATCGTTACGTCATCACACTCCGTGACAAGCGCGGTAATGAATTTACGTCCGAACCGGCATACTTTTCCACCGATTCTCTCGCTTCACAGCCGTTCAGCCTTGTGCTGCAGGCCGAAACCATGCCGGAACGTACCCGCGGGACGGCAGCGGAAAATAATTCCTCGTGGTATTTCGGCAGCGAAGGCTCCCTCGCTGCTCCGGTCGCGATCCCTGCCAATGGCCTCCATCGCGTTACCGTGCGGGCCAAGGGCCAGAATGCCGATCCGGATGGCTGGCCCGCGCTCCAGCTCGCCCTGGACGGCGCGGTGGTGCAGCATATTTCTGTGGCCAGCAACAGCTATGAGACTGTAACCATGCTGGTACGCCTGCGCGCCGGAGAGTCTGAGTTCAGGCTGAAGAACCTGCCTCGTGGCCGGAACAGCCGGTATGGGGAGGTGTGGATTGACTGGATGAAAATCGAAAGCCTTGACGCAGCTCCTGTGCCGGTTGCGCCCCTCGTTTTTGATGTTGCTGTCCTCGAAGAGGCTGGCTCTCAGGCCAGAGTGCGCTGGCAGACGAATGTTCCCACCTGGACGCAGGTACGCTATGGTCTGAGCAGCCACAAAACAGAGGCTGTTGCTGATGATTCCCTGGCCTTTGTACACGAAATCCGGCTCACCGAGCTGCTGGCAGATACGCTCTATACCCTGCAGATTACTGCTGTGGACTCTCTCGGTTACAGCACAGATCAGCAGATCGCACTGCGTACGTCAGCGCTGACCACGGCAGTGCCTGAAGATGGCCTGCCGCAGTCTTTTCGTGTCTCGCGCAACTTCCCCAACCCCTTCAATGCAGGCACGCGCATCCGGGTTGATCTGCCCGAAGCAGGCGAGCTTGAGATCGCCATTTTCGACACCGCCGGCCGCCAGGTTGCTGTCTTGAACAGCGGTACTGTTGCCCCGGGACGCCTTGAGTACACCTGGCCGGCCCGGGGCGCTACCCTCAGTCGTTACAGCAGCGGCATTTACTTTCTTAAAGTCATCTATCAGAACGATACCCTCCGCGAAATCGTCACCCGCCGTCTGGTTTTATTGAAATGATGAGGCGCGTTTGCAGAAGTGGGACCGCTCTCTCCACATAGGGGGGTGGGCCCGCTTCCGGAACCTGCCGCTCCTGGCTCCCATCAGGCACGTCGCTTTTTGTTGTCGCCGGCAACACGAAAAGTTACGAGTAAAGTCAGCGGGTGCGTTTCTTCCCGCAAAGATTGTTGGTAAGTCCAGGAAAAAAACGTATAATAACCTGCATAAATCCATCATCGAGGACTTTTTCGAACAGGTTGCACGTATGCGAAATATCGAGATCAAAGCGGTTTATTCAGATTTCGACCGTGCCCGCGCTGCTATCCGCGCCGAGGGAGGCCGTTTTCAGGGCATCATGCACCAGCGTGATGTCTATTTCAATACCCGCCATGGCCGCCTCAAACTGCGCTGTTTCGAAAACGGCACGGCCGAGCTGATCGCCTATCTGCGCCCGGATGAACGCGCGGCCCGTGCCTCAGATTATGAGCTCACCCGGGTTGCAGAAGCGGACAGCCTGGAACGCCTGCTGGCGATCAGTCTGGGTGTGCGTGCTGTGGTCGAGAAAAAACGCGAGCTGCATCTTATCGGCCCGGTGCGTGTGCACCTCGACGAGGTGGCACATCTCGGCACTTTTCTTGAATTCGAATATGTTTTGCGCGGGGGAGAGGAAGCAAGCGGGGCCGCAGCCGAACTCGAGCGTCTGAAACAGGTTTTTGGCATCAACGAAGCAGACCTTCTGGCACACTCTTATTCCGATATGATGATTCTGCGCGATGAAAAAACAAATCCATGACTTTCTGAAAAAACACGGCGGTTCAGCTTCGAGCCTGGCGATCGTGCGCTCTGTGCTGCACATGAACGCGGCCTCTCTGCCTGCTGCAGAAGCTGTGCTGCGTTCGATCCTGGCTGATGATCCTCTGTTCATCTCTGACGGCATGGGCACATGGCACCTCAATGCCGTCGCTGTTCCGCAGGAGCAGGCTGGTAACACGCTTTCCTTTCTCTGTGTGCAGGTGGACGCCGATCATCGCATGCTCTCCCAGGCCCGGCGCATCTCTGTGGCATGGGTGAGATTGTCCGGGACGGAGCAGACAGGTGAAGCTGTGCACGTGTTTGATCTTGAGCAGAATTTCACCAGTGCCGGCAATGCTGTCATCGCCCTGCTGCGTGGTCTGCCGGCAGAAACAGTGATCGCTTCGTGGCGTCCGGCGCGATTTCGCCAGCTCGTGCGCCGGCTGGGGCTGGCGCAGGAACTCGCACGTTTCTGGGAAGCGGATCTCGGCATTCTGGTGCAAAACAGTCTCGACCTGCCCGTTCGCCCCGCGCTGGAAAAAGCCTGCCGCATTCTCGGGCTGGAGATACACTCGGATGCCGATCCGCTGACGATGGTGCGCAGCAGTGCGGATGTTTTGGCTGTGATTCTGCAGAAGGCTGCGCAGGAACAGCCGCTCACCCTCGAAAGCATCATCGCGCTTGCGGGCCGCAGACAGACGATGGTCTCATTCGAACGCTATCAGTTCAAAAGCACGGATGTAAAAAACCTGCCCGAGCGCCCCGGTGTGTATCTCATGCGCGATAGCAGGAAAAAAGTCATCTATGTCGGCAAGGCGAAAAATCTGCGTGTACGCGTGCAGTCATATTTCAAACGGCGGAAGCAGACAGACCCCAAACTGCATGCCCTGCTGGAGCGCATCGTTACGCTGGACTGGAAGGAGCTGGATACCGAGCTCGACGCATTGATCGAGGAGGCGCGGCTGATCGCACGGCACAAGCCGGAAATCAACATCATGGTTCATGTACACGAAAGCGCGCTGGAACGAACTTCGCTGATTTTGATTTTACCGGCCGCAGATGGTGAAAAAGCCATCGTCTGGCTGGTGCGGCAGGACGGATTTGCGCGGATTGTCTGCCCGCGCCGTCGTTTACCCCGCAAAAAGCTGCTGCAGGAAATTCGGCGATATTATTTCTCGGACTCCGATGCACTGAAGGAGGCCGCTTCCAACGACGCGCTCGAACTCATCTTGCGCTATTGCCGACAACACCGCGACCGGCTGAC
>WFTM01000065.1 GCA_015485525.1 Candidatus Zhuqueibacterota bacterium
GCCATGGCGAAATAGATATACCCTTTCGGGATATGAAAATCCAGCCCGTCACCAATCAGGGCCACGCCGATGAGCAGCAGAAAGCTCAGTGCAAGAATCTTGATTGTCGGGTGGCGCTCGACGAATGTTCCGATGCTGCCAATGAAAAGCATCATGAAAATAACAGCGATGACAATAGCGATGACCATGATGGCAAGGTGCTCCGCCAGCCCGATGGCTGTGATGACCGAGTCAAGGGAAAAGACGATGTCGAGCAGCATGATCTGGGCAACGACGCTTAAAAACGTGGTGCCGGAATTTGTCCGGCTGTCATCGTGTGGCGCCCCTTCGAGGTTGTCGTGAATCTCCAATGTGCTTTTGCCGAGCAGGAACAGTCCCCCGATGATCAGGATGAAATCTCTGCCAGAGAGTTCGTTGCCGAACACCGTGATGACAGGGGCCGTGAGTTGCATCAGCAGCGTGATGGAAAAGAGCAGCAGGATACGGGTGAGCATAGCCAGGGCCAGGCCTATGGTGCGCGCGCGGGCCTGCTCGTGCTGGGGGAGTTTCCCGGCGAGTATGGTGATGAAAATCAGATTATCTACCCCGAGAACGATTTCCAGCAGCGTAAGTGTCAGCAGTGCCATCAAGGCTTCGGGTTGGAAAATCCACTCCATGGGAATGCTCTCACTCCAGTGGGTCATGCGGAAGCAGCCGGCCAATTTACCGGCATGGTTTATCGGTCGAATCAGATCGGCAGAAAATAACAGCGAAAAGATAAACATGCAAGCGCTCTCTTGACCGGGGACTTCAGTTTGCTGCTGCAACCGGCGTGTGGTTGTTATTTGTATGTTGGTTTTTTCGATTCAAACCATTAAATTGACGGCATATTTCGTGTTTCCGCGGGAAGATATCAGTTCCTGTTTCTTCCCGATTTTATTTCTCTGATAGCTTTTTGCATCTGGAATACGGGAAACTTTCTTCCGGCGTATTTGACAGGTTATTTTGAGTATGGAGCTGCGCTGCTGATGATGAATAAAGATGCTCTGGGCCGGCAGTTGCGTGACTTGCGTATTTCCGTTACGGACCGCTGTAATTTCCGCTGTATCTATTGCATGCCACGCGAGGTTTTCGACAGTAACCACCAATTTCTGCCTAAACAAAAAGTCCTGTCTCTGGAAGAGATCGCCCGGCTTGCCGGGGTGTTTCATCAGCTCGGTGTGCGTAAATTTCGTCTCACGGGTGGCGAGCCATTGCTGCGCCGGAATATAGATTATCTCATCCGTGAGCTCGCATCTTTGCCGGACGTCGATGTCGCGCTGACGACAAACGGTTCCCTGCCGCCGTCGCGGATCGAGCAGCTCAGGGATGCCGGTCTTTCCCGCATGACAGTCAGTCTGGATTCACTCGATGATGCCGTATTCAAAGCGATCAACGATGTTGGCCAGTCTGTGGCGCGAGTGCTCGAATGGATTGCCGCAGCAGAGCAGGCGGGCTATAAACCACTGAAAATCAATATGGTGGTGAAAAAAGGACTGAACGAAGACAGCATCCTGCCCATGGCGCGCTATTTCCGCGAACGTGGTCATATTCTGCGTTTTATCGAGTTCATGGATGTCGGTACAACCAACGGCTGGCGTCTCGATGAGGTCGTGCCTGCCGCGAGGATTCTTGAGATTATCAATTCAGAGATGTCGGTCGAAGCCATACCGCCGAGTTATCCCGGAGAAGTCGCCCGCCGCTATCGTTATCAGGATGGCAGCGGAGAAATCGGGATCATTGCCTCTGTGACTCAGCCTTTCTGTGGTGGCTGTGTGCGTGCCCGCCTTTCTGCAGATGGATCTCTCTATACCTGTCTGTTCTCTGATTCCGGGCATAATATACGCGATGTGTTGCGTGCCGGCGCCACGGATGATGAACTTGCCCGCAGTATCAGCGCAGTTTGGCAAAGACGCGACGATCGTTACTCTGAGCTGAGAACATCACACACTACCCTGCCGAGCCGGAAAGTCGAAATGTCCTACATCGGCGGATAAAACCTGGCTATAATCACGCTTCCCCCC
>WFTM01000066.1 GCA_015485525.1 Candidatus Zhuqueibacterota bacterium
CAGGCTGACTCGACGGATAACTTTCTCCTCAGCACCGGCGTGGATTTTAGCCCGCGCTGGGTGATGCGCAAAGGTGATGATTTTGCCGGTTTCTACAAACGCATCGCAGTGGACTCCGGCATCGTCTGGGCCGGTGGTGACCTTGCCGTGCCCGGTGATCCCTCCACCTGGTCGCCCCGAAAAGACAGCTATCTGGTCAAATACAGTTGGCAGCACGCGCCGGAGTATTCTTTTGTCGATGATTTCGAGAGCGGTTCCGCAGCGGCGTGGAGCCGGCGCACGCCCTCGCGCTGGGCGGTGGCAAGGGATTACATGCTCGGCCCGGCTCCGCCTGTGCCTAATCCCACGATCGCCGAACATCCGGACCTGGCCCTGCACCTGAACACCAGCGACATCACCAACACGGGCGAGGGGCTGGGCGAATACACGGTTCTCAGCGGGCTGCTGTTCCGCGATTTTGATCTGTACGCGCACGTGCGCTCTCCGGAAGACCTGGCAGCCAACACCTTCGCTGACTACGCCGTGCTCCTCGGCTATCGCGATGCGGAGAATTATGACTACGTGCTGTTCAGCGCGAAAAAGGACGAGAGCCGGGTGTACCGCCTGCAAAACGGCACGCGCACGGCTCTGGCTCAGCTCGATGACACCACCATCGAGGACAACAATTATCATTATATACGCCTGCAGCGCAGCGGCGACACGCTGAGCGTCTGGTTCGATAACCGGCTGGCAGCAACGGTGCAGGATACGGGCTTCAGCGCCGGCCGCATCGGTTTCGGCTCCTTCAACGACGAGGCGTGGTTCGACCAGGTGCGCATCGCCGGCGCGGCAGTGCGGCTGGATGTGGGAGTTTCCCTGCCGGATACCAGCGTGGTTTTCGGCGATACCCTTGCGCTGCCGGTGCTGGTTCCCAGCGATAACCCTCTCGGCTTCGCACAGGTCACGCTGGAATACGACAGCACGCTCGTCGATATCCTCGATGTGGCTCCCGGCGCGGCCACGGCGGATTTCACCTTTGTGCTCAATCGCGATGTGCCCTTTGCCCCAGAGCATGCCGGAGCGAATGCCAACGTGCTGCTGCAGTTTTCCAACAGCGTCGGTTTTTCTGGTGCGGATCAGGAGATCGCGGTGCTTCAGGTACGCTCGCGGATCGATGCGGATTCTCTCACCGGCATCTGGCTCGACCGGCGGCAGCCGCACACCAGCTTTGTCACCAGCGATACGGGCATCGAAATCGACAGCAGCCAGACGAGTTTTGACGATGCTGCGCTGTCGCTTTTGGCGCAGCGCTTTGCCATTTCCGGGTCGGTGAAGTACCTGCAGAGCGGCGAGCCGATTTCCGCAACCGTGCTGCATCTCGACCATCTGTCCGGCAGCAGTGCGGACACGAGTGACAGCGCAGGCGCGTATCTCTTCCCGGCCGTGCGTGCGGATTCGGTGCGGCTCGCTGCGGAAAAACAGGACGACCAGCGCGAGGCGATCACCGGAGCGGATGCTTTGCTGAGCCTGCGCACGCTGGCTTTTCTCGACAGCCTGTCCCCGGCCGGGGAGCGCACCGCTGATGTTGACGAGAACGGCTCGCTGACGGGCTCCGATGCTGTGGCGCTGCTGCGCTATCTGGCTTTTCTGCCCGTCGCTGTCGGCAACCCCGGCGTCTGGCGTTTCGAGCCGCCGGACAGCAGTTTTCTTTTGCAGAATGATGCCGCGGTGGATTTCACCGGCCGGCTTTTGGGAGATGTGAATCTCGACTGGGGCAGCAGCACCGGCGCGGGGAAAGACACGGCAGCCAACGGCCGGTTGCAGCAGACTGTTGCCGATTTGCGCCTGCCGGCGCTGGTGGCTTCCCTCGGCGATACGCTGAGTCTGCCCGTCGAACTGAGTTCGGATTCCGGCTTTTCTCTGCTGCAGTTCACGCTGGCGTATGATTCGCAGAGGCTGCAGTTCCTCGGCGCCCGTGCAGGAGAGGCGACAGCAGGCATGACACTGCTGGTCAATGCTGAGCCGCCTTTTGCGCCTCAGGCGCAGGGTGTGGATCGCAGTCTGGTGGTGCAGTTTTCCAGCGCCACGGATACGGTGCGCGGTGAGGATCAGATCATCGCGTGGCTCGACATGCGCGTTGCCGGCGAGGCGGATTCCGG
>WFTM01000067.1 GCA_015485525.1 Candidatus Zhuqueibacterota bacterium
CTGCGATCAGCACTGCGCGCTCGACCATGTTGCGCAGCTCACGGATGTTGCCATCCCATGAGTGGTTGATGAGCAGCTCCAGGGTTTCTTCTGAGAACCCTTTTGTTTTCTTGCGGATTTCCCGGGAAAATTTCAGCCTGAAAAACTCGGCAATCAGAGGGATATCTTCCTTGCGCTGACGCAATGCGGGAATGTGCAGAGACACGACATTGAGCCGGTAGTACAAGTCTGCCCGGAAACGACCGGCTTCGATTTCTGTCCATAAATCTTTATTCGTAGCCGCGATGATGCGCACATCCACTTTGATGGTCTTATTACCACCAAGGCGGGAGAACGTCTGATCCTGCAGCACACGCAGAATCTTCGCCTGCGTGGTCAGGTGCATATCGCCGATCTCATCGAGAAAGAGTGTGCCACCATCAGCCTGCTCGAATTTTCCGATGCGGGTCTGAAAGGCGCCGGTGAAGGCACCACGTTCATGCCCGAACAGCTCGCTCTCCAGCAGATTTTCCGGCAAGGCTGCGCAGTTTACCTTGATGAACGGCTTGTCAGCCCTGTTGCTGATAAACTGGATCAGGCCGGCGATCAGCTCTTTGCCGGTCCCGGTCTCTCCCTGGATCAGAATCGTGGCATTGCTCTTGGCCACTTTCTTGATCAGGGAAAAAATTTCCTTGATCTCAGGGCTCCTGCTCACCAGAGGATAATGATAATCAAACCCGAAATTCTTGCCGTAGCTCGAGTGAATATCCTCCGGCATCTTTTCGAGGTTGATCTTGCTGTCGTCTTGTGTAGCCGTGTTGGTTGCCATGTGTTGTGTTTCTCCCGCTACGTCAGTAATCGTATTTCTAAAATCGACACCAGATTAAAGATACTTAACAAAATTGTAATTGCAGAAAAGTTGGGGTAGGATGTTTGGATAACGAATTCGTTACACGCTGCAGGAACTAAACGCAACCTTCATGCCAGTGCTTCAGGCTGAGGGATTCGGCCAAGTGCATTTTTGAAAATCGAAACAAAGATTGAATTTTCCTGCCTGACTTCTGCATTACCAATTCGAAATACAGAAGAAGGCTCAGGTGGGTATTGCGGTGAGAAAGAGGACGCCTGTTTCAGAAATCGACAGAAAAGCGCGGGGCTGTGCACCCGTGAAACACACGGTCATTTTTTCTGAGGCGTCAAATCGTCGAGGAAATCCAGCAGAGCGTCCCGTGTCCGCACTGTATCAGGGATGGGTATCCCCTTGTCTCTGAGCAGACTGACAAGACGCATGCAGCGTGTCGGTTCGAGGATGTGCGGCAGTTTTTCGCAGTACTGCGCAAACTCTCCGGTGGGAAAATCGGCGAGAAGCCTGCCGTTTTCGAGCACGATAAAGCGCGACACGGTCTCGAGCAAAAGCTCCATATCGTGGCTGGCAACGATGTATCCCTTGCCGGCTGCCTTCTGCCCGTGCAGGATGGCGGTGATGTGCTGCCGCCCGCTGTCATCGAGGCCGGCGGTTGGTTCGTCGAAAAGCATAAAGGCCGGCTCCATGGCCAAAATACCAGCGATGGCAACGCGACGTTTCTCGCCTTCACTGAGCTCGTAGATACTTTTGCCGGCAAAGATAGCTGCATCCAGTCCCACGGCCTGCAGAGCAGACGAGACCAGACGATGTACCCGTTCTTCAGCCCAGCCCAGGTTGCGCGGCCCAAAAGCGATATCCTCGGAAACGGTGGGTTCAAAAAGCTGAAACTCCGGTGATTGAAATACCAGACCGATGCGGCTGCGCAGTGCGCTGAGCTCATAGTCAGGGCCATGGATATCTGCACCGTCCACAGTGATTTGACCGCGATCGGGCTTCTCCAGCCCGGTGATGAGCTGCAGAAGAGTGGTTTTCCCCGCACCATTTGCCCCCACCAGCCCGATCGTCTCCCGGCTATCCACGCTGAAGCTGACGCCATCGATGTGCGCAGAAGGTAGCGCCGGGCCGGTTATATTATAGGTATAAAAGACGTCCTGGAAGGTAATGCGCATACTCAGCCGGATTTCAACTTGTTCAGCGTGTTGGCATCGACTGAGGTACGGATGTCATGCCTGTCGATGAGTTTTTCGAATTCGTGTATGGCAAAGAGGTCGGACATGCCGGCGATGTGGTCACAGATGAGCCTGGGCAACAGTACCTCGATTTCTGCACCGCCATCGCGCATGTGGTCGTAGATATTCTGAGGCAGGTCTTCCGGGTGGTTGGCATAATTCTGATAAAGGGTCACCAGAATCTCCCTGGCCTGTTCATCAAAACGTTTGACCGGTTCGCGAAAAATGATGTGCTTGTAGATGAATTTATTCAGTTCGTTTTGCAGTGGATCGATCCCCTCGCTGAACGCCACCAGCGTTTTCCGGAACGGGCACCAGTCACCAGTGGTATTTTCCTGCACTCTCAGGCTGCCCAGAGTCGTGGCGATGATGTCGCCGACGAGGATATTGATCAGCCTGTGCGTGAGCCGGTTACGGTACTCATAGGCATTTTCAAAATCCGTGACGCAGAAGCCGCCATCTTCCTCAGCCCGGCGGACAAGCTCGAGATCGCGCACTTCGGCGATACTGACCAGACCGGCGCGCAGGCCATCTTCGAGATCGTGGGTGCGCTGGGCTATCTCATCAGCAATGGCAACAACCTGCGCTTCAAGCGTGGAGGGGCTGTCCTGCTCAAAGTGCAGGCCCTCACAGTGGAGTTCCGGCCAGGAAATGACCGAGCGCTTCAGGCGGGTGTGTTTCAGGATGCCTTCGCGGACCGGATGAGTCAGGTTCAGACCCGGGTTTGGGTATTTCAATTCGAGCAGATCGACGATGCGCAGGGACTGATAATTATGTTTAAATCCGCCGAGATTACCGGCCGGCATACCCGGGTGATCCGCCATCTTTCCGAGCAGAATATCATTGAGCACGTACTCGCCGAGATGACCAAAAGGCGTGTGTCCGAGGTCGTGCCCCAGGGCAATGGCTTCGGTCAGGTCTTCGTTCAGCCCCAGAGCCCGGGCAATCGTGCGGCTGATTTGCGCCACTTCCATGGTGTGCGTCAATCGCGTGCGATAATGGTCACCGGTGCTGGTGAGAAAAACCTGCCGCTTATGCTTCAGCCGCCTGAACGCGCGCGAATGGATGATCCGATCGCGATCGCGCTGGAACGCCGTGCGATAGGGATGTAACTTCTCCGGCCAGATGCGCTGTTCTTCTGCAGCAGCGCTCAAACAGGCGTAAGGTGCCAGCGAGGCCTGCTCGATCGCGTAGCGCTTTTCCCGGTCATACAGTTTGAAGCCATGAGTGCTCATGGTAAGTCCCGATTTTGATCTGAAAAATCCTGAAACAGCACAAGGCCCGGTTATCCGCTTAACTCTGCACAGTTGCTTCTTTTCAACCAGCCACCTGACGACAGCACGTGCCTGCACCAGAACCGCCATTCCGGTTTCCCCGCAGGGGAAGACCGGGATCTCCCGGGCTCAGGCACGTGCCCGAAAAGATGAGATCCCGGCACTGCGCTGCGCTCGGCCGGAATGACAGATGGCGATTTCCTGCCAGGTCCGGTTTGCCGGGTAAACTGGATACCCGGAGACACAGGCCGTTAAGTTAGGAATTTCCATACGGAAAAAAAATGAAAAAACACGGCCAGCGATCAGCCTCCGGGCCTGTTGCCGGCAAAGCTGTGTAAAGAAACAAACGCCTGCCGATATTTGTAAATATACACACATATCAAATCTTCATTTTCGATTTTGCCTCGAAGGCTGGCGAAAAATGAATATTTATGCGACAAGATTTAACTTTATGAAATAACCGGTTGACATTTAGCCGGAAAATATCATTATTGAAAAACCTGCCGCCACACGAAGCCTGTAACAGGGAGCCCCGGCTCAGCGCTGCGGCCGGATGGCTGGGCGTGGTATCACACGTTTTCCGGCCACTCCGGTTCACACACAGCGGGATTCCGGGATCTCCTCATTCAGGCTCCTGACTTTCGCCCTGAACGACTGAATTTCCGGTCCTGAACCTGACCCTGGAGGTGATTGCGATGATCAAACCGACGGCACGCATGCACCTGTCACCCGATGATGTCCAATTTATCGCCACAACCCTCGGCAAAAGCCGGGCTGGCTACGAAGCTGTGCTCTCTTTGCTCGCCAGCGAAACCGACCGCGATGCGATCCTCGACGATCCCGAGCTGTTCGAGAGTATCACGACACAGCCGGCGCCGGCGAATATCTCCCTTTCTCTGTATTTCTACGTCCTCATCCGTCACGCCCTGCGCCACTTCGGCATGGAAAAAATAGATATATCGGACTATCTCGCTTCCATGCTTGCAGAGTTTTCCAAACCCGGCCGCGCGGAGATGATCAGCGAGAGCAGCCAGAAAGAGTACCGCTACCTCGTCGATATGCTCGCCGCCCTGCTCGAAGCAGCCAACGCTGAGCAGGAATTCGAAATTCAGAGCCATATCGGCAACTACAGCATGTTTCTCGCCGGTGTGTTTCCTGACTACATCTACAAAAGAGCCACTTACGGGCGCCCGGGGCCGGATGTGTCCTACTACGAACAGGTCGGCAGCAGCGGCTACCAGCATGCCTCCCGCAGCCGCGCGGCGGAAAAATTTAACCTGAGCGAGATTTTCTCTGTGCTGGCCAGCCACTTTTCGGAAATCCGGCGCGCACTCAACTACATGGCCGACCAGTACATGCACCTCGACCGGCAGCCCAACAGTATGGACAAAATGATGCGGCGGGTGCAGGATTACATCGCAAGCAACCGCATGCGGTTTTCGTGAGGCAGGCCATGGACAACAAACCTTCCCTGCTGGCACAGGTACAGGCACTGATCGAGGGACTGTACCGCCAGAAAACCGGTGTCAACTTCGAACATTTTCTCATCGGCCGCAGACAGTTCGTCGAGCTTTCCGAAGCGGTCGAGAACGCGGATGACCTCGCCGACACAGCGCGGGTCTTTCTGCGCGTTGCCGGCAACCAGCTGCGCATCGCTCTTTATTATGCTGACTCCCTGATCAGAAGGCTGGAAAAGCACGACCCGCGCCGCGGGCTGAACGAGCGCAACATCACCGAATTTGCCATCTTCATCGAAGAGATCAACCATGCGGTGCATGCAGCCTGGAAATTTCTCGAAGGCCAGCGCGAAATCGGCCGCGAGAGTTTCCTCGCTGAGCTGGAGCTTATCGCGCGGGTGGATGTCTATTTCCTGCTGAAATATTTCCTCGCCATGCTCAATCCGGCCGGCAAAGCGGAAAAAATGGATAAACTCTGGCTGCGCCATCATGTTTTCGAACGCATCACTTTTGATTACGCCAGCGAGACCATCGCTGGCCGCTACCACACGTCTGTCGAGCTCGGCCAACGCTTCGCCCGTTTTGTCGAAAGCCTGCCCCAGGCCGAGAGGGGCGAGGAGCTGGCGCGTTTCCGCATGCTGGATTTTCCATCCAAACAGCAGTACATCGCCTGCCTGCCTGTCTGAGGTCATCCCCAGGAAGACTATCCCCTCTCGTCACACCGCTCCTGCGGTGTGACGCTACTGTCGCCGCTCCAGCGGCAGTGCACAAGCGAAACGAAAGACCACCTGACCCCGAAAACCTGCACCCCAATCCGTGCTAAAACACGCGCTTCTATAAAAATTAGCAACGACGGCGCGATAAATCGCGCGCGACAAACGCTCCCGCGGCAGTGCACAAGCGAAACGAAAGACCACCTGACCCTGAAAGACTGCCCCCCAGACCGAGATAAAACCCGCGCTCCGGTAAAATTTGCAACGGGCGAGGCGCGATAAATCGCGCACTACGAACGTCGCTTTACACCGCAGTTCCCCCATAACTGCCGCCCTCTCGTCACACCGCTCCTGCGGTGTGACGCTTCTGTCGCCGCTCCAGCGGCAGCGCACACGCGAAACGAAAGACCACCTGACCTCGAAAATCTGCACCCCAATCCGAGATGAAACACGCACTCCGGTAAAATTTGCGACGGCAGGGCGCGATAAATCGCGCACTACGAACATTCCCCCATAACTGCCGCTGCACTGCAAATCCCTTTGCAGCGGGTATGCTGAGCCCTGCCACCCCACACGAGGTGAGGAAGAGGCAGAAATTTTTCTTTCTCCTGTCTCGTGTGGCCTTTTTTGATTTTTATTGTGGGTGATTTTTTTAAATTGGACGTTTATCCTGTCTTTCCCGCTGCGTCTCTCGAAAAGATGCTATGGCAGAGAAACGGGGCCAGGGGGAAATTTTCCAGTTTGCGATCTCCACGGGCCATCTGATAATCAAAATGGTTGTGATGAAAAATTTTGCAGGGCAGCAACCAATCGATTCTGCGCACACCGGGTCGAGAACAGAGCATCCGGTTTTTAAGCGTGGCTTTTTGAATCTCGGCCACCGTGGTGTTCCCAACCTGGCGCCGGAGAACACCCTTGCCGGTTTTCGGCTGGCGCACCAGCAACACGCCACCGGAATCGAGCTGGATGTGCGCGTATGCAAGAGCGGCGAGCTGGTGGTCATCCACGATGCGCGCGTGAACCGGACCACTACAGGAAGAGGATTTGTACGGGCGCGCACGCTCCGGCAACTGCGCCTGCTCGATGCCGGCATCCGGTTTGGTGAAAAATTCCGTGGCCAGAGAATCCCCACCCTGGAACAGGTTTTCACCGAACTGCCCGCAGATTTTGTACTCAACATCGAGATCAAAGGACATCCGCGCGTACTTACCGGCGTTGACGAGCAGTTGCTGCATATCATCCACAAGCACGACGCCATGGGCCGGGTGATCATCTCATCATTCAATCCGATCATCCTGCGCCGCCTGCGCCGACGCGACGCACGCATCGCGACCGGATTTCTCGTTGACAGAACATTTTTCATCAAACGGTCAGAAAAGGCGATACTGAAATGGACAGGCTTCAACGCCATCCATCTCGACGCTGCTCTGGCCACACCGCGGTTCATCAGTCGCCTGCGCGAGATGGGCTTGCATTGTATCGTCTGGGGAGATTTATCATTGAACAAAATTCAAACTTTGCTATCCCTGGATATCGATGGTTTGATTACGGATTTCCCCGACGTGATTCATTTTTTTCTCAACAGGGAGAGGCTGTGAAGATTTTCTGGTTACTGATCATTTCTCAATTTGGCCTGTTGCTTCCCGGGCTGTCTGCACAGGACTACCTCTGGCCCACCGATGCCAGCCAGTGGATGACTTCCTCTTTTGCTGAATACCGGCCGCGCCGCTTCCATGCTGCGATCGATATCAAAACATGGAACAAATCCGGGTACAAAATTTTTGCGGTGCGCGATGGCTACGTGCAGCGCATCCGCGTGTCCCCCTTCGGCTACGGCAAAGCGATCTACCTCAAGCTCGATACCGGCGAGACCGTGGTCTATGCCCATCTGAGTGGTTTCAACGATGCGCTTGAGCGTGTTGTGCGGCGCGAACAGCAGAAAAATCTCCGCTACCGCGTCGACCGGTATTTCAGCGCCAGCGCATTCCCGGTAAAAAAAGGTGATTTTCTCGGCTACACAGGCGAGACCGGCATCGGGGTGCCGCATCTGCACTTCGAAATGCGCGACAGCAAAAACCGGCCGATCAACCCCCTCAGCAAGGGCTATGTGGTCAAGGACAACGTGCCGCCGATCCCGCGGCGGGTGGCATTCATCCCTCTCAGCTACGGCGCACGCATCAATGAAGATTTCAAGCCCTACATCCTGCCGGTCAAAAAGCTCGGCCGCGGACGTTATCGTATCGAGGAAGCCGTATCCTTTGAGGGTGAAATCGGCATTGCGCTCTCAGCGTTCGACATGACAGACGGAGTACGCAACAAATTCAACGTGTACGCACTGGAGATGCGGGTGGATGGCCGGCCGTGGTTTGCCTCGCAGTACGATCGTTTCAGCTACTCCCAGAATAAGTATATCGAACTCGACCGCGACTATCGCCTGACCCGGCGCAACCAGGGACGCTTCTACCGGCTCTTCCTCGATCCGGCGAACAAGCTGTCCTATTACACAACCTATGGCGAAGATCGCGGGCGTTTGATCTTCCGGTTGTCGGAGGCTGAGACAAAAGAGCAGGGTGACCTGCCTGCCGGCAGCAGCAGCGGCCCCATGACATTGCCCCCTTCAGCCAGCCCGGAAACCCGCACTCTCTCTGCCGGCGCACACGATGTGCAGATCACCATTCGCGATTTTTTCGGCAACAGCACGGTCATCGAAGCGAAGGTGATCGCCGGCAGAAAACAGCGGATCGTGCCCCGGTATGCCGTTGATGACAGCCTGATCATGCTGAGTGCTCTCACCGGCGCACCAGCCGGAGGGGAAATTCAGCTCAGCCTGAAATCAGGCCCGAAGTGGCTGCCGATCTCGCCGCTGGAACAGCGTCTGCCGCAGGCAGGCACCCCTGTGGCGTTGATGCCGCGGTCAGAATTTATTCCGGGCAGAATTTTTCGTCTGGTGGTTACCAATGCTGCCGGGCTGGAAACCTGGCCGGAATATCTCATCAATCCGGATCAGCCGAAAAAACCGCTCCATCTTGAACTCGAACGCGATTTTTACGACGACTACCTGCGCGTGCTGGTCAAAAGCTCCCGCCCGCTGAAAAAAACGCCGTTGCTGGAAATCACCCGCAGTGACGGTTCGACGATCTACCCGGAGCTTTTTCGCAAAGGCCCTGCCCGTTATACCGGCATCGTGCCCCTGCGGGACATCAGCGGGCCTGGCGTACGCATCACCGCATTTGGCGAAAGCCTGGACGGTGAAACCGGTACTGCAGAGACTGTTTTTGACAACTTCCATGTGATCAAAAACCGCCGGGCTGTGATCCAATCACCGGACGGCGCGGTGCAGGTGCAGTTTGCACGCAACAGCCTGTACCGCGATATCTACGGCAGGATATACCAGCTCGAAGAACCGCAGAGAGGCGATCGCAGTGCGGTTTCGCCTGTGTACCGCGCTGAGCCGGGCGATGTGCCCCTGAGCAATACAGCGACGGTCAGCTTTTTTTATGCTGACACCAGCCTGCCGGTGGAACGCTTCGGGGTTTACTATCGCAACAGCAAAGGCAAGTGGATTTTCATCGACAACAAGCTGGATAAAAGCCGCCGAAGGGTTTCTGCTGCGGTGTTCAGCCTGGAAGACTTTGCCCTGCGCATCGATGACCAGCCCCCTGTGGTCACCATCAACCTGCCGCGGAAAAAGCGCATCACGAAAACACGGCCGCTCATCCGCATCACTGCGAAGGACGAGCAGTCCGGCTTTGCCTCCGAGGAGTCGCTGCTGCTGCGCATCAATGGCCGCAAAGTCGTTGCCGAGTATGATCCTGAGCTCAACTGGATACAGTACACGCCGCACGAGCCCCTTGCTGCCGGGGAACATCGGATCGAGTTCACGGCTACAGACCGTTCCGGCAATGTGACGAAAGTCAGCAGGACTTTCACCATCGGGCAATAATGTGAATACCGGAAAGGATGTCCCGTGATCCCTCTGAAAGATGATAACCCGCGCACGGCCTACCCCATCGTAACGATCTCTCTGATCGTCATCAATGTTCTGGTGCATCTGTACGTCCTGAGCCTGCCGGCCGGATATGCTGAGCTGTTCTACCGCAGCTACGGCGCGATCCCGGCAGCAATCGTACAGGGGGATGGGCTGTCGCGGTTGTTCACCTCGATGTTCCTGCACGGTGGTATCATGCACCTGGGGGGCAACATGCTCTATCTGTACATTTTTGGCGATAACGTAGAAAACTCGATGGGTTCCGGGCGTTTTCTGCTGTTTTATCTGCTCAGCGGTCTTGCGGCTGCCCTGACACACATCATCTTTTCGCCCATGTCAACGATTCCGATGATCGGAGCCAGCGGTGCCATCTCCGGTGTGCTGGGAGCCTATGCCCTGACGTTCCCGGGAGCACGCGTGCTCGTGGTCATCCCGATTTTCATCTTTTTGCAGACATTTTATATCCCCGCTGTGGTCGTGCTGTTTTTCTGGTTTTTCATGCAGCTCGGCAGCGGCCTGCTCTCCCTCGGCGCCGGCTCTGGTGGTGGAATCGCCTGGTTTGCTCATGTCGGCGGCTTTGTGGCCGGCATGGCACTGGTCAAACGATTCGTCCGCTACCCGCCTCACCGCCTGGGTGCTCCCCCGCCGCGATATTTCGACGACGATTTTTAAAAAGGGCTACCCGCCGGTGTAGGGGCGACTGACGGTATAGGGGGGACCGCCGGGTCGCCCCTACGGGGTTCGTGCCTCTTATCATCAACAATAATGGCGTTGCCAAACGGAAACGGTGTAAATATCGGTATTTTGGCGAAACATTTTGTAACGCCGATGAATGATGGGGATAATTTTTGGATATTTATTTTGTCCACGGCGTTGTTGTAGGGGTTCAAAATTTTGAACCCCTACGTAATTTTGAACCCATCGAAATTTATTTATCCGTTTGGTGACCGCGGATTGAATTCCGGCCATGATGGAACCGATGGATTGGGGTTCTGGCCTGGGTTTATTTGCAGAGACGCACGGGTGTAGGGGCGACCCGCCGGTCGCCCCTACAGATCGGGTTTTGACCCATGTTTAATGTATAGCCGATCATCCCACGCGACATGAATCTCGCATTTACGCGTACCGCGACATTTATGTCGCGTCTCAGCGATCCCACCGAAAGCAGCCTGAAGAACGACTAGTTTCATACCACGCGATATGAATGTCGCGGTACACCTGGTTACTTTTTCCTCACACATGTATCCAAAATTTGTCCACTTCCGGATGCAGTATTCCTCCTTCGACGCGATATTCTAATTGAAAAACTTCAAACAGGGGTTTGCGATTTTCGCTTTGCCGCGGGTTATCCCCTTTCTTCATAAAACAGGACAGCACGTGCCTGCACCAGAACTGTCATTCCGGTTTCCCCGCTGGGGAAGACCGGAATCTCCCTGACTCAGGCACGGGTCCGAAAAGATGAGATTCCGGCACTGCGCTTCGCTCGGCCAGAATGCCAGATGCCGGTATCTGAGCCGGACCCGGGTTGCTGAGTCAGCTGGATACCCGGAGTGATAACCTGATGAAGTCATTCTGGAAAATATGGGGCACCACACACCTCATGTGCGTGAGGCTCAACTCTAATAAACCAGTGTGTATTCAGGAGTGATTTTCAACCTACTATTTCAGAGGAGGCATTGTATGCAATTCATGAAGGGACTCATGGCACGAGGCGTGCTCGTATGCGGTTTTCTATTGGGCATCGCTGCAAACGCATCAGCGCAGAGTGCACTGATCAACGGCGTAAATATCTACGAGGGTTTTGCCGGCGATACATTGTACGTGGACTATACCTTTGCCGGCAACGATTCCGTGGCTGATGTCACCGTATGGATCGACTTCAACAAAAACGGTGTGATCGACACCAGTGATTTTCCCGTTTTCATGACGGAGACCGACGAGGAACGGCTCATCGACGGTGGCATGACAGATGAGGACAGCACCCGTAACGGAACCTACAGCACGATGATTCCGGATTTCATCCCCCTGGCGCCGGCGCAGTTTATTTTCGAGTTTGTTCAGAGCAGTGGTGTTGGTACCACGGCTATTTTGATCCAGGAACACGCGCCGAGCAATTTTGTTTTGCGTGGCATTATCGATAACCCGGACAGCACTGCCAATCTGTTTGTGAGCGCGCTTGGTTTTGCAGATGACAACTCCGGCAACGGTGAGGGTGGAGGTCTGGCTGACGGCGGAAAAGGGAAAAAAGGTTATCTCCCCTTGCTCTCCCGTGCGAACGTCTTTGGTAGCCGCACGGTCGCCGAAATCGACAGTGCAGACAATGCGAAAGCCGACAGCTGCGACTACAGAAGCGAAGGCCCGGTCGGTGACAGAGACGAAGAGATGGGCGTATTTCTGGCGACTCTGACCGATGAAAACGGTGTTTTCGAAATTCCTCTGCCTGATACCGGCCCCAGCTTCTGGGAAGTCGAGGCGGCTGATGCCTATGACCGGGCGCCGGGTTGGTTCCCGCCAGCTACGGAGTTTGTCACCAAACAAAGCTTGCCGGACACACTGCACTTCACGTTCCTGCCGACCACAGCAACCATCTCAGGTACAGTCACAGACCGTAATGGAGACCCTCTCGAGCTGATAGTGATCGCTTATAACCAGCAACTCGGGGCCGGTGTGGAGACCCTGAGCATCGGCGGAGAATACGAGCTCAATGTTATCGGTGGAGAGTATTGGGTGGAGATTTCTGACCCGAACAATATCGTCATGGAAAGCGAAAGCCAGTTCCTGAACGTCAATGACGGCGACAATGCCGTGGTCGATTTTCAGCTGTACCGGCGCGATGCGATGATTACCGGCCGGGTATCGATCGGAGACAGTTTGGGCCTTGGCTGTGTGATGGTCTTTGCTGAAAACGATGCTGGAATGACTGCTTATGCCGTAACTGATGCTGATGGCCGGTATATGATGGAGGTTTCTTCTGCAGCAAACCCCTGGCGTGTTTCTATGGATTTTTTTGCTATTCCTGAGGGTATGAAAATCGACGGTGATGAGACCAAAATCGTCGATGCGCCTGCCGATCTGGTCGATTTTGTGCTCATCGATGGTGACTCCCTGCCCGGACCGGGTGACGAGTTCGATGACCAGAGCGTCGAGATTCTCAGCGTGCGCGATATTCCCGATGATCAGGGTTTGCAGGTGCGCGTGATCTGGCGTGGGGCTCCGGGGGACTATACGACTGAAAATCCAGAAGGCGACAGGTATGTCATTCCGGTAACCGGGTACGGCGTATGGCGTCGCGGCCCGGAAATCCCCATGCGCGATGACAGCACCGGCGCAGGCGGTGGAATGCCGGCCTCTGCCGTGCGCGTAGTCGGTTCCGAAGCAGAGCTGCTCGCTGCCGCGCATACAGCCAAGCCGGGCGATCGTTTTAAAGTTTCCGGGCAGGGCGCGTATGTCTGGGATTTCCTCGCACGGGTTCCGGCCGCACAGCTCGAAGGCTATGCCTATGTCGCACCGACGCTGCGCGATTCCACGGCTGAACAGCCGGCCTGGGCCTGGTTCGTTATCTCCACACACACCGTTGAGCCGTCGATGACCTTTTTCAGCATGCCGGACAGCGGCTATTCTGTGGACAATCTGGCGCCTGTCATCGGCACCATCGCATCGCGCGTCACCGACAATGGTGTTGAACTCTCCTGGGAAACACCGGATACCCCCGATCTCGTGGCAGTGAGCGTTTACCGCAGTGAAAGCAGCGGCTTCACCCCCAGTGCAGCGAATTTCGTCACAGCAGTGGATGACGGCGGCTACTTCGATGACGGCGGTACAGCCGGCTCGTACTATGTGCTCAAGCTGACGGATGACGGCGGTAATGTGACCTGGTCCCCGGAATTCAGAGCCGGAACCATCACCTCTGTGCGCGATAACAGCGAGACTCTGCCGGATACGTATCGCCTGAGCCAGAACTTTCCCAACCCCTTCAACCCATCGACGCGGATCGAATTTGCCCTGCCTCAGGCTGACAATGTTCGCATCGAAATTTTCAATGTCATGGGACAGAAAGTACGCACGCTGTACAGCGGCGCACTTGCCGCCGGCTATCATGCCGTCACGTGGCAGGGTTTGGATGATCGCGGAGCACGCGTGCCTTCTGGTACATATATCTACAAGCTGAGCACAGGAACCACGACCATCGCGAAGAAAATGCTGCTGGCGAAATAGGCAGCGGTCTGGTGCAGGAAACTATTCCGCACTATCCATAAAAGTGCGCTTTGTGCAAAAAAAGCGGCATAACTGATTTTTTCAGGACATCTTCCTGCATCCGATCAGCAAAATGAAATAGAAGACGAAAAAGCCCTGCGGGACGCATGCTCCCGCAGGGCTTTTTTCATTTTACTCTTCATCTCACACTGTGCGGATTGATTTTCAGCATGTGCAACCATCGGGTAACCCCGAGTCGTACCGCGACATTCATGTCGCGAAACACGATACTTTGCATTATTCTGCATACCCCCGTGCGCACGGCGGAGACGCAACAGAAATGTCGCGGTACAAGTCAGGCCAGCCCCCCCATCCATCGGTTCCATCATCGCTGGATGTGCAAAACGACTATTCCCTACCCACAACCCACACAATCTGAGAAAGAGCCAAAAAAACTTGGCTTTACAACTCTGATCTGCTTATTTTCCAAACAGCCTGATTGATTCACCAACCGTCAACCCGTCGCATACAGTTGGTTCGCATCGGTACTCATAGCCGGATTTTCACGATTCACCCGGAGCAGCACTTCTGCAAAACAGCTCATCCATCCACAACACCATGAGGCAACCATGGCCAGTGACAGAGAAAAGCACTGGAACAAAGTGTACGCAAAAGGAGAGATCACCCGTCTGGGCTGGTATGAAGAAAAAGCCGAGCAGTCTCTCGGGCTGATCAAAACCTGCGGGCTGCACCCTTCTGACTGTATTCTCGACGTCGGTTCCGGTGCCACGACCTTGCTCGGCTCCCTCCTGCGCTCGGGCTATGAAAACATCATCGCCACCGACCTGAGTGCTGTGGCTCTGGAAACAGCGAAAAAACGCCTGGGCGCGGATCTCGCGGCACGGGTGCGCTGGGTGGTGACGGATATCACCAGCCCGGAAAACCTCGCTGCTCCGGGTGAAGTCGCTCTCTGGCACGACCGGGCTGTGCTGCATTTTCTCACCGAGGAGGAGCAACGCCAGGCCTACCTGCACACCCTGCGCGATGTGGTTCGTCCTGATGGGTACGTCATCATCGCGGCGTTTTCTCTCGATGGAGCGAAAAAATGCAGCGGACTCGATGTGTACAATTACGACGCCGCCATGCTCGCAGCGTTTCTCGGCAACGACTTTGAGCTGCTGAAAGCTTTTGACTACGTTTACCACCAGCCTTCCGGCGCTGCACGTCCTTTTATCTACACTCTTTTTCGCAGACTGCGCTGAAGCGCCTGCAAGCCGGGCACCACCGGCGCATCCAGGGCGATTTCCTGCTGATCGCGCAAAAAACCTTGATCCTGTGCTGTAAAACAATTATCATATATGCTTTGTTTTTGCAATAAGCCCGTACCAGCACCATCTTCGGATTTACAGCCGGGCATCTCAGGGAGTTTCAAGCCGTGAGACCTTTTCAGCATCCATCCTGACTGCGGTTTTGCCGTATCGATTCCACAACCGTCAATTTCACGAAGAAAGCGCCATGACTCACACAGAATATACAGAAGAGAATATACGCTCGCTCGACTGGAAGGAACACATTCGTCTGCGCCCGGGAATGTACATCGGCAAGCTCGGCGATGGCTCGGCGCCGGACGATGGTATCTATGTGCTCATCAAGGAAATCATCGACAACTGCATCGACGAGCACGTTATGGGCTTCGGGCGGACTATCGATATCCGCATCAAAGACAAGCAGGTGACCGTTCGGGACTATGGCCGCGGCATCCCTCTGGGCAAAATCTACGACTGCGTGGCACGCATCAACACCGGCGGGAAATATGATTCAAAAGCGTTTAAAAAATCTGTCGGGCTCAACGGTGTCGGCACCAAGGCGGTCAATGCGCTGTCGAGCTATTTCCGCGTCCAGTCAGTACGCGACGGCAAGACAAAAATCCTCGAATTCCAGCGCGGTGAGCTGGAAAAAGAGTCCAAAATGCAAAAAAGCAGCGACCGCAACGGCACCGGTGTCACCTTCATCCCGGACGAAGAGATCTTCCGCAGCTATCACTTCATCCCGGAATACATCGAGACCCAACTGTGGAACTACGCCTACCTGAACGCCGGATTGACCATCAATTTCAATGGCAAAAAGTTTTATTCAAAAAACGGCCTGCTCGACCTGCTGGCGCGCAAAGCCGACGCAGACAGCATGCGCTACCCGATCATCCATCTCAAAGGCGAGGACATCGAAATTGCGCTGACGCACGGCAACCAGTACGGTGAGGAGTATTATTCTTTTGTCAACGGGCAGCACACGACCCAGGGCGGAACCCACCTGTCAGCTTTTCGCGAGGCTGTGGTCAAAACCGTGCGCGACTTTTTCAAAAAAGAGTTCGACGCTGCAGATGTGCGCGCTTCGATCATCGGTGCGATCAGCGTGCGTGTGCAGGAGCCGGTTTTCGAATCGCAGACCAAAACCAAGCTCGGCTCGCAAAACATGGCACCGGATGGCCCGGCGGTGCGGACGTTCATCAACGATTTCGTGCGCAAATCCCTGGACGACTATCTGCACAAGCACCCGGAAACCGCTGATGCCATGCTCAAGCGCATTCTGCAATCTGAAAAAGAGCGCAAAGAGATGGCCGGCATCCGCAAGCTGGCCAATCAGCGCGCCAAAAAGGCCAATCTGCACAACAAAAAACTGCGCGACTGCCGCGTGCACTACACCGACGAGAAAAATCCAAAGCACCTCGCTTCCACCCTGTTCATCACCGAGGGTGACTCGGCCAGCGGCTCGCTGACCAAGGCGCGGGATGTCGAGACTCAGGCCGTGTTCAGCCTGCGCGGCAAGCCGCTGAATACCTTCGGGCTGACGAAAAAAATCGTCTATGAAAACGAAGAGTTCAATCTGCTGCAGCACGCGCTCAACATCGAGGACGGCATCGAAAACCTGCGCTACAACCAGGTCGTCATCGCCACCGACGCCGATGTTGACGGCATGCACATCCGCCTGTTGCTGCTGACCTTTTTCCTGCAGTTTTTCCCGGACCTGGTGCGCAACGGGCATCTGTACATTCTCGAAACCCCGCTCTTCCGCGTGCGCAACAAGAAGGAGACGATTTACTGCTACAACGAGGAGGAAAAGCAGGCGGCCATGGAAAAGCTGGGCAAAAACTGCGAGATCACCCGCTTCAAGGGGCTGGGGGAAATTTCACCGGGCGAGTTCGGCCGCTTCATCAGCGAGGATATCCGGCTCGAACCGGTGATCCTCGAGGAGGGCACCTCGATCAAAAAAATCCTGACCTATTACATGGGCAAAAACACGCCCTCTCGCCAGCAGTTTATCATCGAAAATCTGCGTTTTGAAAAGGATATGCTGGAAAACGGCGTGGCTGCCGCGGGGTGATAAAAAGTCAGCCTGACCAAAACAAATATACAGGAATCAGCAACTCTTTGATTACGATCGCATGCTTAAACGGATAAAAATTTCGGGCTACAAGTCTCTGAAGGATGTTGAGGTCGTCCTGACTCCTCTCACCGTCCTCATCGGTGCCAACGCATCCGGAAAGAGTAATTTTCTCGATGCATTACAGCTTTTATCAAAAACCGCCACAGCCCGGACCCTGAAGGAAGCCTTTTCTCCACCGTATCGGGGAAAACCGATTGAATCCTTCACATTTGCGGATTCCGGCCTTGAAGGCATGCTCAAAAAAAAATCACACCGCTTTTCTATCGAGATAGATGTCGAACTTTCGCCTATTGTTATCGAAGCAGTTAACAGGCAAATTATGGAGATGCGGGGGCACCCCCGTCGTGGCAACGATCACACATCTGAAAATGGCAGTTCAAAAAGTAAAGTTGCCATAGTTCGTGAAACGGCCTTACGATATCGTCTCGAAATCGAAATTTTACCTCAAAGCGGCTTTCTTCGTATCGCGGATGAATATCTTGCTGCACTCAACAGCAAAGGTGAACCGGCAAAAAACAGGCAACCATTTCTATCCAGAAAGAACGACAAACTTCACCTGCGTATGGAAGGTCAGGCGCACCCAACGTACCATGATCTTCTCCTGGATCATACGATACTCTCGTTGCCGCACTATCCACCACACTATCCGCACTTAACCGCCATGCGCAAAGAACTGGAAAGCTGGTTATTCTTTTACTTTGAACCCAGAGAACGGATGCGCGAGGCAAACTCCGTCAAAGAAGTCCGTCATATCGGCTTGATGGGTGAAGAGCTGGCAGCATTTTTAAACACGCTCCGGGCCCTCGATATTGAACAGTTTTCAGCCATAGAAAAAGCGATGAACACTATTCTGCCGAATATCGAGGGGATCGATGTTCAAGCGAACTCCTATGGAGAGGTGGAACTCAAACTCATCGAAAACGGCATACCCGTCCCTGCCCGTGTTCTTTCCGAAGGGACTTTACGAATACTCGGTCTCCTGGCACTGACAGGCGCTAAAGAGCAGCCCGCCCTTGTAGGTTTTGAAGAACCCGAGAACGGGATTAATCCCCGGCGGATAAAACTTATCGCTGAGCTGCTCAAAACCAGAGCTTATACTTTTAACACACAGTATATCGTCACCACCCATTCTCCACTGTTAGCAGACCTCATCCCGCAGGAAAACTTGTTCATTTGTAAAAAAATCGACGGTTTCACCCAGATCGAGCCTTTTTCCGCCTGGGGGCCGCTGGCAAAAAAGCCGGCAATCGACGACGCTCTTGATGCTGAAGAATTAACTCCATCAGAAAGAATGCAGCGGGGTGACTTTGATGCGTAGGGTATCCCTTTTTGTGGAGGACGCCGCACACGAAAAATTCATCGGCGCCGTGCTAAAAAGAGTTGCCCATGAGCATAAAATAAACATCAAAATTACATTCAGCAGTGTCCGGGGCGGTCACGGTACTGTAAAACGGGAACTCAAACAGTTCATCAACGACATCCTTCGTGACAGAACCGGGCCACCCGATCTGATCATCGGGGCTACTGATGCCAATTGTATGGGGTTTAACAGAAGAGAAAAAGAGATAACCGCAATCACAAACAAAGTCACGCTGAGAATAATTTGCGCCATACCTGAGCCTCATATCGAACGTTGGTTTCTGATAGACTCGCTTGCATTCAAAAAGGCTGTTGGCAAAGGATGCGGGGCACCCGACAAAAAATGCGAACGTTCGCGTTATAAAAATCTTCTGATACAAAATATCGTAGATGCTGGCATCATCCCCAGTTTTGGGGGAATCGAATTTGCTGACGCCATTGTCGAAGAAATGGACCTGCCCGGAGCAGCCCGTTTTGATCACTCTTTTGAACGATTTATCTCCGAGTTACGCGCTGTCTTTCGGGAATGGTAACAAAATTGCTCCACCCTGTTCACCACCCTGCTGGTCACCGGCAGACATTTTTCGTGGATATGCACGAGCTGGAAACGATCTGGCACGTGGTGCTTTTATGCTGCTTTCGTTTTTTTTGCTCGGAAGCTCTGGCAAAAGGACAGTGTGAGGCACTCTCGGAGGAGAAAACGCTGGGGAAACCCGGCCGGCATAAAAGCTGGCTGAAAAACTGCTCAATTATCGAATTTATGAATTTTCAGGCTACAGGATTTTTACATGTCTGACAGCAAAAACAACAACACACCCGGTTCTGAAAGCCAGGGCGAAAACGGTCACGCGCACGCGCTGCAGAAGCAGATTCATGTGAGCGGCATGTACGAGAACTGGTTTCTGGATTATGCCTCGTACGTCATCCTCGAGCGCGCCGTGCCAACCCTTGCTGATGGTCTGAAACCGGTACAACGGCGCATTCTGCACGCCATGCGCGAGATGGATGATGGCCGTTTTCATAAAGTCGCCAATATCATCGGCCAGACCATGCAGTACCACCCGCATGGTGACGCAGCCATCGGCGATGCGCTGGTCAACCTCGGCCAGAAGGAACTGCTCATCGAGACTCAAGGCAACTGGGGCGATGTACGCACCGGTGATCCGGCGGCTGCAGCGCGTTACATCGAAGCGAGGCTGTCGAAATTCGCGCTCGAGGTGGTGTTCAATCCGCAAACGACTGAGTGGCAGCTCTCCTATGACGGCCGCAAGAAAGAGCCGGTCACCCTGCCGGTGAAATTTCCCCTGGTTCTGGCGCAGGGCGCAGAGGGCATCGCTGTCGGCCTGGCGACGAAGATCATGCCGCATAACTTCAACGAGCTGATCGATGCCTCCATCGCTGTACTCAAAGGCGAGCCGACCAACATCCTGCCGGACTTCCCCACCGGTGGGCTGGCTGATTTCAGCAACTACAACGGCGGACTGCGGGGCAGCAGAATCCGCGTGCGGGCGCGCATCGAGGCGGTGGACAAGAAAAAGCTGATCATCCGTGACATTCCTTACGGCACCACGACGACCAGCCTGATGGACTCCATCGTCAAAGCCAATGACAACGGTAAAATCAAGATCAAAAAAGTCGTGGACAACACAGCGCAGCATGTCGAGATCGTCATCGAACTGCCGGCCGGCGTCTCCCCTGATGTGACCATCGACGCCCTCTATGCCTTCACCGACTGCGAAGTCTCGATCTCGCCTAACAGCTGTGTGATCATCGATGACAAACCGCATTTTCTGGATGTCAACGAAATTCTGCGCATTTCCACCGAAAAGACGCTGCGGCTGCTCGAACGCGAGCTGGAAATCCGCAAGGGCGAGCTGGAAGAGAAGTGGCATTTCTCCTCGCTGGAAAAAATCTTCATCGAAAACCGGATTTACCGCGATATCGAGGAATGCGAAACATGGGAAGCGGTGCTGGAGACCATCGACAAAGGGCTGGAGCCGTTCAAAAAACTGCTGCGCCGCGAAGTGACGACGGATGACATCATCCGGCTGACAGAAATCCGCATCAAACGCATTTCGAAATATAACACGTTTAAGGCGGACGAGTACATCCGTACCCTCGAGGACGAGATGGCACAGGTCAACTATAATCTGGCGCACCTGACCGAGTTTGCCATCAGCTATTTCGAGAAGCTGCGGGAAAAATATGGCAAGGGGCATGAGCGGAAAACGGAAATCCGTACCTTTGATACCATCCAGGCGACCCAGGTGGCAGTTGCGAATCAGAAACTCTATGTCAACCGGGCCGAAGGTTTTATCGGCTATGGTCTGAAAAAGGATGAGCTGATCAGCGAATGCTCGGACCTCGATGATATCATTGTTTTTCGTCGCGACGGTAAATTTCTCGTCACGCGCATCAGCGACAAATCCTTTGTCGGCAAGGATATCATCCACGCGGCGGTGTGGCGCAAGGGAGATGAGCGCATGGTGTACAACATGATCTACCGCGACGCTTCTTCGGGAAAATCGTTTGCCAAGCGTTTCTCCGTGACCTCGATAACCCGTGACAAGGAGTATGACCTCACCAAAGGGGCAAAAGGCGCGCGCGTGCTCTACTTCACGGCAAACCCGAATGGCGAAACCGAGATCGTCACGGTTTACCTTTCCAGCAGGAGCCGGGCACGGAAAAAAGTTTTTGATTTTGATTTTGGCGAACTGGCGATCAAAGGGCGGGGCGCACAGGGCAACACCGTGACAAAGTACCCGGTGACGCGGGTGGTGCAAAAAGCTGTCGGTGCCTCCACCTTCGGCGGGATCGATATCTGGTACGATGCGACCGTCGGCAGACTGAACCGCGAGGAGCGTGGCCGCTACCTCGGTAATTTTGAGAAGGACGACCTGATCCTCGCTGTGAGCACGGATGGTGAGTACATGCTGACAAACTATGACCTCACCAACCGCTATGAGCCGGAAAAAACGCAGATCATCGAAAAATACGATCCTGAGATGATCATCACAGCGGTGCACTACGATGGCCAGAAAAAACAGCATTTCGTCAAACGCTTCCGCGTCGAAAAGCAGGTTATCGGCAAGCGTTATCGTTTTATCACCGACCACCGCCAGTCCCGCGTGGTCTTTCTTTCCAACGCAGCCAAACCCTTCATCGTGCTCGACTATGAGAAGAAACGTCCGAAAGAGCAGGTTTCTGAGCTGATCAACCTGCAGGAGTTCATCGGCGTCAAGGGCTGGAAAGCGATCGGCAACCGGCTGTCACAGCACGCGGTGATCGCGGTCAAGCCGATCGAAATACACGCTGAGAGCGAGCAGGCCGAAATGCAGGATGAAACTGCTGCTGAGGAGTGAGCCCGGTAAAAGGGAATGCAATTGCGGTGTGACGAGAGGAGAAGTCCCCTTCGAAGGGGGACAGGCCCGACCCGCAGCCGGGCCAGGGGGATGTGGAACCAACCCTAAAGCAGCGATTGCAGTTATTTATGTGGGAATACAACTGCCGGGGCACAAGACGTTCGTCGTGCGCGATTTATCGCGCCTTGAACCTCGCCAATTTTTCCAGCCCCCCGGCAAGATACGATTCTCCGGTTCGGTTCAGCGTGCGGCGCAAAAAACTCATCGCGACACATCATTGCAATACCGGCTAGCCGGGCTTCACCTTTTATCGTGAATCGCCCCCCGCCGGTCGCGCAGCAGGCCGCCGCGGCGGTTACGGGAGAGCGCGAGGATTTCACCGATGATCGACAGGGCGATTTCCTCTGCGGTTTCCGCGCCGAGGTCGAGGCCGACTGGTGAGTACAGGCGTTCGTACTGCTGGCGCGAAAAACTATGCCCGCCCTGCTCCAGTTCGTCGAGCAACTGGCGTGCGCGCTTCTGCGGCCCCAAAAGACCGATATACCACACCGGCGATGGCATCAGGCGCAGAAGAATATCGCGGTCTTCGAGATACTGGTGCGTCATCACCACGCAGGCAGTGCGGTCGTTGAGAAAATCCAGCGCCGGCAGTTCATCATCCTGCCAGACCAGCACGCTGTCGGCAGAGGAAAATTTTCCGTCGTCCAGCTCCTTCCGGCGCAGCACGATGCTCACGCGCCAGCCATTATTTTTTGCCGTGTGCAGTACCGGCAGCACATCATGCCCGCCGCCGAAGACGACCAGATGCTGAGGCGGCACCAGCGCTTCCAGCACAACTCGGGTTTGTACACTCTCTTCCCCGAATGTGAGTATCCGCGGTTTCTTATCTGCCAAAACCTGGCTGCAGGCGCGAGCGAGCTCCTGCGTCTCCCCCAACTCTGCAAAGCCAGCCGGCAGCTTCTCTCCCTCTTCGCCACACAACGCGCTCAAGCCGAGGTCTGCATGTGCGAGGGTGCCATCGCGCTCCAGCAGCGTCAGCAGTACAACCGGGTGATCCCGCCGCAACGACTCAGCGGCGCGGGTGAGCACCTGGCTCAGATGCTGCGTCAGGGGTTGGATCAGCACCGTGGTTTTGCCACCGCAGCCCATGCCCGTACCCCAGAAAATATCCTCCGGCGAGGTCGTGTCATACGTCACCAGCGCAGCTTTGCCCCCGGCAACGACTGCCCGCGAACGCAACACAACATCCCCCTCGAGACATCCGCCGCTGATGCTGCCGGTGACTTTGTCCCCCGGCCCGATCAGCATGCGCGCACCAATCGTGCGATACGTTGACCCGGAAACTTCAACCACCGTTGCCAATGCACAGCTCCCGATCTGGCTGCCAAGCCTGGCGATTTGTTCGGTTATTTCAAAAAACTCTTTTACCATGGCCCTGACGTTGTTTAGTGTTCAGAAACACGCCTTCTCAGCTCTGCCTGCTCACCCGCCCCAAAAAATCCCCCTTCGAAGGGGGACAGGCCCGGCACAAAAGCCGGGCCAGGGGGATGTGCCAACCACCACCACAGCAAAAACAAGTGATGTACCGCGACATTCATGTCGCGAACTACGGAATGTTCTCACCACAATCGCTGCAAAAATCCACAAAACAAAAATCCAAGCACAAACCCAACACCCGCAGTAGTTCGCAACATAACCGCAGGACATCCCCCTGTATCCC
>WFTM01000068.1 GCA_015485525.1 Candidatus Zhuqueibacterota bacterium
ACGGCCTGCGGGTCAGCGGCGGGCGGGCGCGCGAGTGTTCTCGCGGGGACGCCTGTCCGCTGCAGCCGCTTGATGGCCGGCGCCATGCGCCGGGCCGAAAGCGGATGGTGATCCGCAGGCCGATGGCGCGGCGCGAAGCGTCCGCGCCATCTATGTATTAACGCGCGTTATCCGTGCGCAATCTTGTTTCTTATATCAGAAATTAATGTCTATATGTAGAAAGTTTTCCAAAAAGTTTCTTATTTCCTGTATTATTCACAAAACACTTTTAGAGTAGGCGCAACTACTTTAATATTTTATATGGTACAGCTTGTAATTCTTTCAAACGTAGTTTTCGAAAGACTTGTATATCTCGCAGAGACGCAGAGCACGCTGTTTATTGCTTTAGCAGAAATTAACCATTCTTTCTCTGCGCTCACTGCGTCTCTGCGAGAATAATGCAGGATATGAGAAACATTTTTTGCCGGATTTGTTTTGTGGATGTTTCTTGTCTCAGACATATTGCACAATCCTGTTGGTTACCTCCAGTGCTTTTGCTTCACCATTGTGTCCTGGTTCATCATCAAGGCCAGCCTGCGGCGCATTCGCGGCCTTTGCCTCAAAACCAGCCGCGGGAACCGCTGATAAAAGCACCCTGTAGTTTACCGGACGGATACGTCTTATCCAGCACATCGCGCAATCAAATCATTCGCACGGCGCCGGCGTTCCGGATCAAAACTCCTCGACATAGACTTCGGGCCGGATTTCCTTCTTATCGATGAGCGCCGGCCAGTAGCTGATGATTTCCGTGGCTTTGGGCCTGCCGCCGGCAAAGCCTGTCACGCCCGGCGGCCCGCTGGTGACGAGGGGCACGATCTCCATACCAAAACGGTTGACTTTTTCCCGGTCTGTATCCTTGACACCGATGCGCAGCACCACTTCGCCCGGCTCCTGCGGTGCTTCGGCAATCCCTGCATGACAGACATTTGTGCCCAAAAATTCCACCAGGCGGTTTTGTTCCGGGAATGTCACCCCGTCGTACTCCAGCCGCTTCCAGATGATGTCCGCACACAGCTCGGCCTTTGCGCGCGCATCCGGCCCGGCGATGGTGAGCTGGCCAACAGCCTTATAACCGCTGAGATAACTGATGGAAACCTTGAGAGTGTCTGTCGGCGCTTTGCCGGTGATGCCATACACGCGCACCCGGTCCGGGCCGCTCTGCTCCAGCTTGATCGAGGAGAAATCCGCGATCACATCCGGGGTATAATAGTTCTCCGGGTCACCCATTTCATAAATGAGCTGCGAGGTCACGGTCTCTACCGTCACTTTCCCGCCGGTGTTTGCGTGCTTGGTCACAAAAAACTCGCCGCTGGCATGCGCTTCGATAACCGGATAACCGATCAGGGCAAAATCGTCGATCTCGCGCCAGTTGGTATAGTTTGCGCCGGTGCACTGCGCACCACACTCGACGATATGCCCGGCCACGGTACCGGCTGCCAGCTTGTCGAACTCCTCCGGGCCCCAGCCGAACTCATGAATCATCGGCCCGAGCACCAGCGATGGATCGGTCACCCTTCCGCAGATGATGACATCCGCACCTTTATCCAGAGCCTCGGCAACCGGCAGGGCGCCGAGATACACATTGGCGCTGGAAATACGCTCGCGGATCGCTGACAGCGGCTCGCCGGTATCCATATTCCTCAAAGCCACGCCCGCATCGAGCATGCGGTTCAGGTCGGCGTAAATATCATCACCGGTGACCGTGGCCACGCGCACGCCGCTGAGACCTGATTTCTTGATCACCTCACCCGTGGCTTCCAGGCAGGCCTGGGCATTCACCCCGCCGGCACTGGCGATAATCTTCACGCCCTTTTCCATGGCTTCGGGGAGTATGCGTTCGAGCATGCGGATGAAATCCGTCGCGTATCCGGCTTTGGGATTGCGTGACTTGAGTTTCTGCATGATACTCATGGTCACTTCGGCGAGATAATCGAGGGTCAGATAGTGGATCGGGCCTTCGCGCAACAGGCGGATCGGGCCGAGGATGGAGTCCCCCCAGAAGCCCTGCCCGTTGGCGATGAGTACGGGTTCTTTTTTTTCTTTCATCAAATTTCCAAATTCAGGTCATGCGTGAGTAACAGATCAAATGTATCATTCATCGGATGCAGGGCAAGACAGTCCGGCTGTCTCTGCATGCTTGCACCTACCCTGCCGGGGATACGCCCGCACCGCACTTTTCCGGCTACATCCGCATCACGCCGGTGACATACGGCGGGATGTCCGGGTTGTGCGCGGCCATTTCGAGGCCGTTTATCAATTCATCCCGGGTGTGCCGCGGATCGATGATGCCGTCCACGATCATGCGGGCGGCGGTAAAAATGGGCGAGGCTTCTTCTGCATATTTTTCAACGAGCTTCTGCCGGAACGCAGCGCGTTCTTCATCACTGAGGTTGCGTTTGGTCAGCATCACCGTGTCAGCAGCGATACCGCCATCCATGACGGCCAATTTAGCGGTTGGCCAGGAAAAAATCAAGCGGGGATCATAGGCCTTTCCGCACATGGCATAGTTGCCCGCGCCAAAGCTGTTGCGGATCACCACCGAAAGTTTCGGCACGACAGAGTTGGCCTGTGCGTTGACAAACTGCGAGCCATCCTGGATAATACCGCCGTTCTCCGCCATTTTTCCGACCATGAAGCCGGTGACATCGTGCAGGAAGATGAGCGGAATCCGGCGCTCATTGCACAGCATGATAAAATGCGTCGCCTTGTTGGCCGAATCGCTGTAGATGACATTGCCCATCTGAATCTGCGGCGGCTGCGGGCGGCCGAGATGATCCGGCGGCATCTCCTTTTTCACAGCCTGCCCCTGATTGGCCACAATACCGACGGTAAATCCGCCCAGGCGGGCAAAAGCAGTGACGATGGTACGGCCGTAGTGCGGTTTATACTCCTCCAGCCTGCTGCCATCTACCATCCGTGCGATAATTTCGCGGACATCATAGGTGCCCGAAGAGCTGTGCGGCAGAATGCCGAGCAGTTCATCCGGGTCATAAGCCGGTGCTTCCGCGCTGGTGCGGTCAAATGGCGTTTCAGGAGCCGGCCCGATTGCCGCCATCTGGTCGCGGATCCACTGCAGCGCCTCATCCTCGCTGTCAAACTGGTAATCTGCCACGCCGCTGATGTGGTTATGCATGGTTGCGCCGCCCAGGGTTTCCATGTCCACCTCCTGCCCCAGCGCTGCCTTGACGAGAAAAGGCCCGGCGAGAAACATGCTCGAATGCTCGGTGATCATCGCCAGGTCGCTCGACATGCCGGGCAGATAGGCTCCGCCTGCGACGCAAAAACCGAAGACGCAGGAAATCTGCGGAATTCCCATGGCTGCCATGCGCGCGTTGTTGCGGAAAATTCGGCCAAAATGCTCGCGATCGGGAAAAATTTCCGCCTGGCGCTCGAGGTTCACTCCCGCCGAATCGACCATGTAGATCACCGGCAGCCGGTTTTCCATGGCCAGCTCCTGCGCACGCAGATTCTTCTTGCAGGTCATTTCAACCCAGGCACCGGATTTCACCAGCGGATCATTGGCCATGATCACCGCTTTTCTGCCGGATACCGTCCCGACACCGATGACAGTACCAGCCGAGGGATACCCGCCCGGAATGTCGTCATACATATCATAAGCTGCAAAGAGCCCCACTTCGTGAAACGCCGTTCCCGGATCGAGCACCTTCGCGATTTTTTCCCGCACCGGATATTTGCCGCGTTTGCGCAGTTTTTCCAATGCTTTTTCAGAATAGTGCTGGCGGACTTCCTTTTCACGGATTTTCAGCGTGGTCAGGAGATCGAGCATGCGGTTCTTGCGCGAACGGAACTCTTCGGAACTGGTCTCGAGGGAACTCGGAAATTTTTTCATGCCTTTTTCTTGATTATTGAAATTCGATTTTTGTCATTTCACACAGATTGCGCTGTGGCTCAGCAGGAGTCTGCTGATGCTGCTGTCAATGAATATCCTTCAGCCGGAGTTGCGTGGTCACCCTGCCCTGCCACTCATTTTCTTCGATCGTGTAGGCGATGTCGAGATTATCCGGATTGCTCTGCACCCGGTGCAGCAGGTCGCCGAGATTAAAGCCGATAGAATCGAACACTTTGCCATCCTGGAAAAAGCGCAGGCGCAAATGGTTGCGGCCAACCACTCCCGGCGTGCCGACGACGCGCACCCCTTTGCTGGAAAAAACCGGCCGCATATTCTGCGGGCCATAGGGTTCCATCATTTTGATCAGGCGAAGAAATTTGCCATCGATTTCGCCGAAGCGGATATCCGCCTCGATTTTGAGCTTGCGCGTCCGCATCTCCGGGGTAAGTTGTTTTTTTGCATACGCTTCCAGGCGCTCGCGCAGCTCTCCGATATCCTCGCTGGAAATGCTCAGCCCGGCAGCGTATTTATGTCCGCCAAAAGCGCGCATGAGATCAGAACAGTTTTCCAGCGCGTCATAAATATCAAAACCGGAAACACTGCGTGCCGAGCCCTTGCCGACGCCGTCATCTGTGGAGATCATCACTGTCGGCCGGTAGTATCGCTCAACCAGGCGGCTGGCGACGATGCCGATCACACCCGGGTGCCAGCCCTCGGAGCTGAGTACAAAAACCGAATCGTTCTCCGGGTCAAAATGCGCTTCGATCATCTCGCAGGCTTCCCGGAAGGTCTCCTCATCGATATTGCGCCGCTGCTTGTTCTCCTCCTCGAGGTGATGAGCGATCTGCAGCGCCTCGCGGTCATCTTCGGTGATGAACATATTGACAGCATGGCTGGCATCCCCCATCCGTCCGACAGCGTTGATGCGCGGCGCCAGCACGAAAATCACCTGGCCGGTGCTGAGGCTTTTGCCCGCGAGGCGGGTGGTTTCCAGCAGGGCCTTCAAGCCGGTGTTGGGACGGGTGTTGAGAATTTCCAGACCGGTACGCACCAGTATGCGGTTCTCATCCACGAGGGGCACGATATCCGCCGCGCTGCCGATGGCGACGAGATCGAGCAGGGAATAGAGCTGGTCCATATCGTGGCCGAGGCGCATGGCAACAGCCTGCGCC
>WFTM01000069.1 GCA_015485525.1 Candidatus Zhuqueibacterota bacterium
CACCGCAAAGGCCGAAGAGCCTAAAGAAAAAGGTGACTCTGTTCATTCTAATACCGGCTGTTCATGACAGCAAACGTCACCTTGTTTCCCTTCGCGTCCTTGGCGCCTTCGCGGTTCAAAAAAATGCACAGATGACATTCAACCTCAACAGCCAAAACGTTTCCACGGTTTGTGATTTGAAACCGGAGCACAGGAGAAAAAAGTGACAGCAGAACTACCTTTTACCGGTTTTTCGCGCGACATGGTGCCTTTTTACCGCGAGCTGGTAGAGAATAACAACAAGGCATGGTTTGAGGCCAACCGCGAACGATTCGAAAAAAACGTCCTCGAACCGGCACGCCAGTACATCGAGGCCATGGGCCTGCGCTTGCGCGAGCTGGCCCCCGAGGTCAACGCGATACCGAAAGTGAATAAATCGCTGTTCAAAATCCACCGCGACACCCGCTTCAGCCGCGATAAAACCCCTTTCAAGGATCATCTCGGAATCTGGATGTGGGAAGGCAGCGGGCACAGGATGGCGAACTCCGGCTTTTATTTTCACATCGATCGTTTCGAGCTGATACTCGGTGTCGGAATGCATCATTTCCCGGATTCTCTGCTGCAGGCTTACCGGGACTCCGTGATGCATGCACGCTACGGCCCGGAACTGCGTGAGGCCATCGAGACCATCACCCGCGACCCTGAGATTCAGGTGCACGGCCTGCACTACAAGCGCGTGCCACGCGGCTATCCGGCAGACCACCCGCTTGCGGATTTGCTGCGGCATAAAGGCGTGTATGCTTCCATGCGGCAACCACACCCCGAAATTTTGTACTCAGCGGAATTTATCGAATACAGCTTTTCCTGGTTCAAAAAAATGCTGCCCCTGCACCTCTGGATGCGCGACATGACCCGCCGGGCTGCGTCATGACGCAGGACCGGTTGAAACCCGATAATACGCAATGATAACCTGCGTGCGAGCATGAAACCCGACTATGACATCATCATCATCGGCGCAGGGCCGGCCGGGAGCTGCTGTGCCATGTACTGCGCCCGGCACGGCCTGAAAACCCTGCTGGTCGATAAAGCCCGCTTCCCGCGCGATAAAACCTGCGGCGACGCCATCTCCGGCAGCAGCGTCGATATCCTCGACGAGCTGGGTCTCACAGCAGCTATCACAGCCCTGCCCCACGCCCGTGTCGATGCGGTGCTGTTTTCCGCCCCCAATGGCATGGCTGTCACCATCCCCTTCACACCGCGCAACAGCGAACGGCAGTACTACGGTTACGTCTGCCGGCGCATGGATTTTGACGCAATGCTCTTCCGCGCTGCCGCGCAACAGGTGGAAACATGGGAGCATTTCACAGTTAAAAATATCCTCACCGAGTCCGGCCGGGTCTGCGGCATCAGCGATGGCAGCCGGGAAGTGACAGCCAAAGTGGTGGTCGGTGCGGATGGCTTCAAATCTGTCCTGGCGCGCACAATGCAGATTTACCACCACGACCCGGCCCATCTGATCGTGGCCACGCGTGGCTACTACAGCGGCATTTCCGGCCTGAGAGATGTCATCGAGATTCACTTTGTCGAGGACGTTCTGCCCGGCTATTTCTGGATTTTCCCCCTTGGTGACGGCATGGCCAATGTCGGCATCGGCATGATGCACAACGCGCTCAAAGCACACGGGCTCAGTCTGCACAAGGCCCACATCGCCGCCACGGAATCCGAGTTTTTTCGCCAGCGATTTTCCGGCGCAAAACTGCACGGCAACATCCACGGCTGGAATCTCCCCATCGGCAGCAAGCGGCGGCGCGTGCACGGTGATGGTTTCGTCCTGATCGGAGATGCGGCCGGGCTCATCGACCCCTCATCCGGCGAAGGCATCAGCAACGCCATGCTCTCGGGCAAGATCGCCGCCGAAGTGCTGGCCGAAGTGTGCGCACACGGCGAGGCAGGCGCAAACCAGCTCGCTGAGTATGAGCGCCGCCTCTGGCACCGCCTCGGCCCCGGACTGAATTCGAGCACGCAACTGCAAAAACACGTTTTCAGCCGCAAACCGCTGCTCAACTTTCTGGTCAAACGGGCTGTCCGTAATCCGGATGTCCGCGATCTGTTCTCGCAGATGATGGTCGGTGATATCGACCGCGGCGCCATGGCCAACCCAATGATGTGGCTGCGA
>WFTM01000070.1 GCA_015485525.1 Candidatus Zhuqueibacterota bacterium
GATTTCCCGGAATAAGCACCGGAGTTCCGAACATGCCGCTATGCGGATCTAAATCTTTTCAGGGGAATGCCAGAGAGGTGGAGCCCCAGTATTTCTCTGCTTTACAGAAACGATCGGGACAGAGCCCTGCGAGGTACTTTCTCGGTTCTCTGAAAAAAAAGCTTGCAGTTTTTTTATTTAATGCTATTTTGTTAGTGCTCGATAACTAACTTATGAGCTATTCATAAAGGATTTTATCATGAAGACCAGCTATTACTCTCTTTTGATTCTCTCTTTCATTTTCACCCTGCCGGGGTGCGTTGAGCAAGCGCAGGAAAACTCTGCTGAACAAAAACCCATGGTGCATGAGCAGGGCAATGCACCGATGCAGCTCGAATTGCCCGATAATCTTGCCGGCGTACTTCGGCAGGAAATGCAATTGCTTGAAAAAGGCATGGGCGAACTTTTGGGGCACATCGTCGCCGGGCGTTCCGGAGATGCGGCCGCAGTCGCTATGAAAATAGAAAAAAGTTTTGTTCTCAAACAAGCGCTCACACAGGAAGAGCTCAAGCAACTCGTCGGATTATTGCCGGCAGAGTTTATCACGATGGATCGTAAATTTCATTCAGATGCCGGAGCACTTGCCGCTGCTGCTGAAAAAGGCGAGTTTCGCGCGGCGATGAAACTCTACACAACCATGGCAGAGTCATGTCTGGCCTGCCATAGCCAGTATGCTGCACAGCGCTTTCCAAAACTGGCACATTGACACGGAGCATTATTATGGCACGCATTCACACCGAGGAACGGCAGGTACAAATAATCGATGAAGCCATTCGCATCATCCACGAAAGCGGGTACGGTGCTCTGGGCATCCGCAGGCTGGCTCAGCGAGTCGGTATTACCGAGCCGGCGATCTACAGGCATTTTTCCGGGAAAGACGAGATCATCGTCGGTATTCTCGACCGGGTTTTGAAAATGGGTGACATGATGTTGTCCCGGGTTTCCCGGAGTCCTGACAGCCGGACGAAAATCAAGAACTTCGTTTTATTTCATTTCGAGTTTCTGCAGAAAAAGCCGGAACTGACGTCGATCGTATTTTCTGAAAATCTGTTTCACAATAATCCGGTTTTGAAAGTAAAATTGAAGACGATCATCTATTCGAGACACCAGTTGCTGAAAGGGCTGCTTGATGCAGCCCAGAAGCAGAATGTGCTTGCCGATGTTGATACCGATGCCCTCGCTGTGCTGATCATCGGCAACATCCGTTTGATCGTTCTCGAATGGAGACTTTCAGATTTTGAATTTGACCTGCTAGAACGCGGACAACGAGCCTGGGTCACGCTGGAGAAGCTGATTTTTGTTTGAAGAAGCGTCGTCTTTTCCGGTGTTGGTTTTTCGGGCAGGTTTTATATCCAACAATGTTAGTTAGCGATAACTAAAAATACAAAAAGGATACATGATGAAACATTTCATAATATCCACTCTGCTGTTGTTTGAGCTGGGTGCAGTAGCCGCCGCCGGCGGAACGCAGGAACGGCACATAGCCCTTTCCGAAGCGTTGCGGATGGCGCTTGAGAATAACCCCGCCGTTGAGGCGATGCATAGCCAGCGCCGGGCAGCCGAGGCCCGGACGCGGGAAGCGATGAGCGGTTTTCTGCCGCAGCTCTCTTTGAATGCGAGCTACACCCGTTATCAGGAGCCCAATATCATTCTGCCCATCCACCAGGTCGGTGTGTTTCCGCCTTTGGATGACCAGATTTACGATGCGCGCGTGCAGCTCTACCTGCCGATTTTCGATGGCGGCCGTACCTTTGCGAGTCGCCGCGCGGCCAGAGCCGGCATGCACGAGTCGCGGGTGCAGGAGGAAGAAACACGCATCGCATTGGCCGAGCGCATCACACAAATTTTTATTCAGGCGCAGGAAATCACCGACAAGGAGAATCTTATAACAGCCCGCGTGCGCTCTCTCCAGCGCCGCCACGATGAGCTCAGCCTGCTGCTCGGTGAAGGGCGTGTTTCACCGGCGGATCTGGCCAATGTCTCCGCCTTTCTTCACGGTGCCCGTGCTGACAGCATCGAGATCGCCATGAAAAAGACCGAGTTGGCGTTGCGGCTCGGCCAGCTTACAGGCGCAGGCGGTGAGCTGTATCCTCGGCTTGAAGATGCCAGGGCACTGCAGAAGATAGGGGTATTATCCGATACCCTGCTGCTGCACCGCCAGGGGCCGCAAGTGCGAAAAGCTCAGGCCAGAGTTGAGCAGGCACGGGCCATGAAAGCTCTTGCGGTGCGCAGTTTTCTCCCGGACATCAGCGGTTTTGCAACCTATATCTATCGCTCCGGTGCAGACCTTGATCTGATCGGTGAATGGGCGGCAGGCGTGAGTGTCAAACTGCCACTGTTTACCGGCGGCAGGCGCATCGCCAAAGTCCGGCAGGCCGGGGCTTCTCTGAGCGCAGCGGAAAGCAACCTCCGGGCCGCGGAAACTGCTCAGCAAACCGATTTGGAGCTCGCTCTGCAACAATTGCACTCAGCCAGACAGAGGCGGCAGCGTATCGGGGCCGCGGTGACGAGCAAGGCCACCTCAGTGGCGGCCTGGCAGGAAATGCATAAAGCCGGGCGCATCCCGCTGAGTGAGCTGCTGGTGCGCGAGACCGAGCTGCTGCAGTTGCAGATTCAGGAGCGCAGCCTGGCCTGGCAGGAAGTGCTCTCGGCTTTGCGTTATCAGGCCATTGCAGGCACTTTGCCGGAAGTGATAGAGAAAATAACTGTTCGTTGATCCGGGATTGCGGACTCAGCACGTGCCTGCCCCCCCGAACGGTCATCCCAGTTTCTCCGCAGGAGAAGACCGGAATCTCCCGGGCTCTGGCATGTGCCTGAAAAGATGAGACCCCGGCACTTCACTTCGCCTGGCCGAATGACAGATGTCACTATCTGCATCAGGCCCGGTTCGTTGAGAGAAGTGGATAACCAGATTCGAATACAAAATACATCAACCCGAACGACTCCATGGGTTAAGAGCAAATCAGCCAAAAAGGAGCACATAACCATGACGACATATGACAAAACCATAAGCAACCTCACTATCGCGGGTCTGGTATTGCTCGCGGCAGTGTTTTCCGGGTGCGGTTCGTCCGGAGAGAATGAGCAGGCGCCGCGGCCGGTTGCAGTGCGGACGATTCTGCCGCAGAAGATGACCCTCAGCCGGCAACTGGAATACCTTGGGACTGTGCGTTCGCAGGATGAGGTGAAAATCATCGCGCGGGTTGCAGGCACAGTCACTGAAATGCCTTTTGCAGAGGGCGATGTGGTGCAGGCGGGAGAGATCATTGCCATGCTGGATGCCCCGGAAATCCGCGCAGCGGTGCGGAAAGTTCAGGCAGAAAAAGACTACTGGTGCCGCCGCTACGAGGCAGACCAGCGTCTGGTGGCAGCCAGGGCCCTGCCACGCGAGCAGATGGAAGCGAGCCGGCGCGCCTGCACCTCGGCAACGGCAGCCCTGGCCGAGGTCAACTCCAGGCTGGCGAAAACCCGTGAAAAAGCCACGGTGAGCGGCAGAGTGCTGCGCTGGTTTGTCGAGCCGGGGCAGAGTGTCATGCCGGGCCAGCCGATCTTGTTACTCGGCCGCAGTGATCTGGAAATTCAGACGGACGTGATCGAGGAAGACCTGCAACGCGGTATCGCTGTGGGCACTCCGGTTGAGGTCGAATATGGTGCCGGTCAGTATTTTCCGGCGCGCGTCTCGGAAGTTGCCCCGACCAGCAAAGGGCCGGCGCGCATCTATACCGTGAAAATCGCCATTGCCGACTCTTTGGCAAATAAACTGCGCAACGGTGCTTCGGTGAATGTCAATTTCATCCTGCAGGAAAGCAACAGCACGCTGGCTCTGCCGGTGAGTGCAATCGCCGGCAGAGACACCCGCCCGCATCTTTTCCTCATTCGGTCTGACCGCGCTATCCTGCAGCCTGTTAAGCTGGGCATCGAGCAGGATGGTTGGGTCGAAGTCAAATTTCCGTGGAACGGCAGCGATGCTGTAGCGATCAGCAACCTGAGTGGCCTCAAAGACGGCGTGCCGGTGTTCAGTGTCGCCAGCAGGGAGGTACAGCTATGAATCTGCCGGAATTTGCCCTGAAAAACCGTTATACCGCATACGCGCTTTCGATCGCTGCTGTGCTCTTCGGAGTGCTCGCCTATGTCAGCCTGCCGATTCAGCTTTTCCCCGATACGGCACCGCCGCTGGTCAATGTACTGACGCCTTATCCCGGTGCTGCTGCACAGGATGTCGCGGATTTGGTCTCTGA
>WFTM01000071.1 GCA_015485525.1 Candidatus Zhuqueibacterota bacterium
AACGTTTTGTGTTTCTATATATAGAACTTTTCCGTCATGGAGATCGGATTTTTTCGTTTCTATATATAGAAATCATCAGACTCGTTCTATGCATGGCTCAGGGCACAATTCTTTCAGCCAACCCTAAGTGCCGGGCTTTTTGATACGGCAGATGCCAGACCCTATTCTGGGCATCCCATTTCCCTCCTGCCTGCTTGACACGCTTTCTTAATTCAATTTCATCACGGTTTATCCGTTTGTTGTGAAAAACGATAAACTGATATATCCAGCGAATATAGTTTTTTTCCGTACTGCGGGCCATGTGCCTTGTGCGAATGGCTGCACGAACCCGGGTCAGCAGTTTGGGCTGTTGGTTTGGCTGATGGAGAGCGAATACATCCTGCATGGGTTTCCCCTCATGAAAGTCCATGATCGAGAGTCGGATTGATTCGCTGCGGAGGGTTCGGTTGTCGGGAAGGAATAGTGGAGGAATAGGAGTGCAGCGATTTTTGTCATCATAATTAAATGACTGTGATTTTGCAAGAAAAAAAATACGGTTTTGTGCTTTTTTGATGTGGGCCTTTGGCTGGTGCTACGCGGTATCGTGCTTTCCGCTCTGAATGGGAGCGTGAATTTTCCGCCGGCGGTTTTTTCCCGGTCATGTGTGAACCGCTGGTTTCACCGCGCGATTGCGAGTTTGCCGAGTGTGCTCACTTGTTTTTGGCCATCGCGGGCGATGAGTTTGTACAGGTAGATGCCGTTGGCCGGGTAGTCACCGCTGGCGTCGCGGCCGTCCCAGGGGAGGGTGTTGAAGCCGGCTTCGGCGGCGGGGAGCTGCAGGGTGCGGATGCGCCGGCCGGACAGGGTGTAGATGCGCAGCTCGACCATCTCGGCCGGGGCGCTGAGAATGAAGGTAAAGGTGGTGCTTTCCTGCAGCGGGTTCGGGTGGTTGATGACCTCCTGCAGCCGCAGCGCATCGCTGACGCGCACGGTGCGGCTGAGTGCGCTGCGCCGTCCGGCCTGATCCACAAAAACGACCTCCAGCGTGTGCTCGCCGGCAGCGAGTTGCGGCTGCAGCCGGATCAGCGCTACTTCTCCGGGCTGCTCGCCGGGCAGAACGCGTGCCTGCTCGCCGTCTATCTGCACGCGTGCGCCGTCGAGGCGGAGGCTGATGCGGTTGCGGTCAAATACCGTTGCAGCGGGACTGTCGTCGCGGATGCTGATTTCGATCACCGGCTCAGCTGCGATGAACTCGCCCCCGGTTTTTTCCTCGCCATCAAAATAGACCGCCAGAACCGCAGCCGTGCTGTCGGCGCGCACGGGCACGGCCAGGGCCACCTGGTTGTTGAATTCAAAGGGCTCGGCAAAACGGCCATCCGCATCCACGGCCAGCCGCAGTCGCGCTGTGCCTTCCTGCACCGCCTGCCAGTTGAAATTCACGACAACACCCTGCTCACGCGCGGGCACTCGCTGCTGCGCGTGCAGCTCTTCCGCTCCGGTTTCCGTGGCCGCATACAGCCGCACCAGCGCTGAGTCGGTCGGGGCGAGATCAAAAGCAAATACCTGCGCGCTCAGGGTGAGCTGCTGCCCGGGCAGTGCCTCGGCCGCACTGCGCTGCACAGCCGGATGCAGCAGCCAGTCGCCGCTGCGTTCGAAGATGACCTGCCAGCGCTGCAGGGCCGGGGCATCAAAAGCCGCATCGCTGCGGAAGCGGGCGCGCAGGCGCAGGGTGGGATACGCCCCGGCGTCGATCTGCAGGGGGATGCGGCCGGCGCCGCTGCTGTCCTGCAGCAGAACGCGCCACGGCTGTGACGCTGAGCGCCGCCCTTCGACGATGAGAGTAAGAGCTGTGTTCGCTGCGGGTTCGGAAAATCCGCGCGCCGAGGCACGTGTACTCAGACGGATCTCCTGCCACGCCCGTGCCGGGCCGATTTCCGGTGAAACGACCTCGCTGGTCTGTTTAAAATGAAACAACGGTTCGCGCAGCGCCACACTGACCGGCGCACTGCGTTCCGTTGCCGCGCCGGGGCTGAGTCCGGCGATTCCGGAAAAGACCCACGCATGTCCCGCAGGAAGGGAGGCCAGGCCGTTGCTGCCGAAACGGGC
>WFTM01000072.1 GCA_015485525.1 Candidatus Zhuqueibacterota bacterium
CAGTGTAGCGGTTCTGCTTTCTTCGCTTCAGAAAAAACCTCACACCAGCGCCTGCAGCTCCTCGAGCAGATCGGATATGACGCGAAAGCCGCCGCGCCAGAAGTTTTCATCGCGAAAGTCCATACCCATGGAACGGATCAGATTTTCGGGTGTGTCTGAGTCGCCGGCAGCGAGCAGGGCGCGGTATTTGGGGACAAAGGGTTCGCCTTCTTTTTCGTATTGATCGTACAACGCCAGAACGAGCAGAGCGCCGAAAGTGTAGGCGTAGCAGTAGAACCGGGTGTGAATAAAGTGCGGAATGACCGCCCAAAACCATTTTTCTTCGGGCAGGAAATCGACGACATCGCCGTACATCTCATCCCGGCGTTTGAGCCAGAGCTGGCTGAAATCCTCCGCAGAGAGGCGGCGTTTTGCGCCTTCGAGGTGGGCGTCGAGCTCGAAGTAGGTGTACATGGTCTGGCGTGAGATGGTCCCGAAAAAATCCTCCAGCTTCGAAGCGATGATCTGAATGCGGCGTTTTTGGTCCGTTTCTTCTCGCAGCAGTTTTTTGGTCAGCAGCATCTCGGCAAAAACCGAGGCGGTTTCGGCCAGAACCAGCGGCGGGTGGTAGGTCAGCAGGGTCTGCTTTTCTGCCGAGAGCACATCGTGCAGTGCATGGCCGAGCTCGTGCGCCATGGTGTACACGCTGTCGAGGTTATCGACGTAATTGAGCAAAACATAGGGGTGCACCGAAGGCAGAATACCGTGGCAGAATGCCCCGCCCCGTTTGCCGGGCCGGATCTCGGCGTCGATCCAGCGTTCGTCAAAAGCGCGCTGCATGATGCTGCCGAACTCAGCCGAGAAGGCGGTGAAGCTGTCGAGCACCAGCTCCTTGCCCTGCTCAAAGGGGATTTTGGTCTCACTGGTGTCGATGGGCGCGTACAGGTCGCTGCCGGCAAGCCTGGGCACACCGAGCAGCCGGGCTTTGATTGTATAGTAGGAACGTGCGAGGTGGTAGTGCTCCGCCGTGACGCGCATCATAGTTTCGACAACCTCGCCGGGAACGTCGTTGCGCAGGTAGGAGGGCTGGATGGGCGAGTCGTAGCCGCGCAGTTCCATCTCGCCGGCGTGGTCGCGGATGAGATTGCCGAAAATGTTGGTGAAAATCAGGGCGTTTTCGCCATATTTGCCGTCGAGCGCTGCTTTGGCGCGCCGCCGCAGTTCGGCATCCGCGCTGCGCACGAGCTGGCGCAGATCACTTTCGGTCATGGTTTTGGTCTCGCCGTCGATCTCGAATTGCCATTCGAATGACGAGGTGAATTCATTGAACAGGTTGACAAATGCTGTCTTGCCGGTCAAATTTTTGTGGTTGATGAGCTGTTCCTCGCGTTCGCTCAGCGTGTATGGTGTGAATAATCGCAGGGAATGCAGGTGATGGCTGTAGGGTTTGAGCCGCTCGTCGGTCAGCATTTTTTGCAGGTGTTCCTGTTCTATTTTCTGAATTTCAAGAGAGAAGAACAGTGTGGTGTTGTTGATTTTCGTGTACAGATCCTGCACGCGCGTGATGAAGGCTTTATAAGTATCCGAACGGCCATCCCCGGAGAAGAGCAGGCTGGCCATGGCATAGGGCCGGTAAATATGCGCCAGCAGGTTTTCGTAGTCCTGCAGAGCGTTCAGCAGAAGGGTGGCATCACATGCGGTGCCGCTGATTTTTCCATGGTATTTCTGTTGAAAATCCTGCGCCAGTTTCTGCGCTGTTTCGATATCCTGTTCGATTTTTGGATCCGTGTCGCTGCTGTACAGTGCGGACAGGTCCCAGGTGATTCCTTGTGCTTTTTCCATTGCTTGTCGCTCCTGCTGAGAAAGCCCGCCGGCTGGCGGATTTAGTTGTCAAAATTCCAGGTTTGTGGCGTGGCCAGTTCGATGCTGTGGCCGGCGGGGTCCCGAAAATAGAGCGAATGCCCGCCGGTTGGCCAGGTGATTTCTTTTTCGATTTCGACGTGGTTGCGCTGCAGATGCCCGCTCCATTTTTCCAGCTCATGAGCCGGGATGGCAAAAGCGACATGCCCGGCGCCATGGGTGCCGTGTTCGGGAACAGAACCGTTTGCCTGCTGTGTTCTTTCCGGGTTGAAAATCAGCAGCATGCCCTGCCCGCAGCGCAGAAAAACATGCCTGCCTTCGACGCGGGAGAAAAGCTCCAGCCCGATGATGTCACAGTAAAATTTCTGCATATTGTCGAGATTTTCGGCGTACAGGGAAGTCTCGAGAATGCGAAGGGGGCGCATGACGTGCTCCTGTGTGTGTGAATAACCGCTACCCGTTGCAGAGATTTCCGCGCTCCTCATTTGCTTGCTGCGACAGGAAGGCTAAAGGTAAAAATTATAGCGCAAATTTCAAGTGACGAAATGGTGATTTCGGCATCACCGGCTGGAAACAAAAAAGCTCCGGCGCAAGCACCGGAGCTTTTATTGAGAGGATGAAGAGAAAAGGAAAATATCTGTCCCGCTTTGCTTGTGTCTGGAACTGTTGCATCGATGAAAAAGCGGGAGAACAAGATGGTCGAATGGACAATTATTCCGTCGCTGGTTCGCTCATCTCCAGTTTGGCAAAATGCCGGTGTTCAGCAGCCCAGTAAATCTCTTTGCCTGCCTTGAGCCCAACGGGAATATTGACATAGAACGGTGTGCCGATAGTGGGCTTGGCGATCAGAGTAAAACGGGTTTCATAGAACGGGCCTTTGACCTGAAATGTGCGTTTTTCGCCGACCGGGATGTAGCCGAGATAAAGGTATGGATTCAGCGGCTCTCTGTAATACACGCTTATACCTTTGCCAAAGAGATTTTCAACAGTGATGCTGGCCACTTCCTGGTTATCATCCACGGATTTTCGCGCTGTACTGCCGGCACAGCCCGAGGCAAAGAGCGCAACGAATATAGCAAGCGTCAAGAGTCGTGAATTCATGATTGTACCCCATCGGTTCGAGTTATGTGTGATATGGTAGAGAGATGATGCCATCAACATATCAGGGAAATATGACGAAGAGCTGTCACTCCAAAAGAACGCCGCTGATACATCAATTTCTGTGCCATAGCCTTTTCCTGTGTAAGTTCTGCTGACAAGGCTGCTGTGACAGAAAAGATGTGTGGTATTTGCATCCAAATGTAAATCAGGTTTGCTGGTGGCGGGAAAGTTCTTCGGGGATTGGCCGGGCCTGTACCTGTGGGTTGACGGGGTAGATATCGACAACAGTGGGTTCGGGAGAGGGTTCCC
>WFTM01000073.1 GCA_015485525.1 Candidatus Zhuqueibacterota bacterium
CGCATCGTCCTTTTCGCATGTCCGAATAGGAGCTGCCCGGCAAAAAATCCCACGAAATGACAAACCTTTAACTGCAATCCATACGAAAATGCTGTATATTGACGCTTACCGAATGAACCGGCCGGGGAAGCCGGTGTTAACACAAACCTGCCAATAACCACGCCGGGCTTCGGCGTGTGAACCCATCATTCCCGGGAACATACAATTTCATCAACCCAAACTGTTCATGACAGGGCGCCTGGCATAGGCCTGGCACGGGAAAGCTGGAAAATTCCATTGAACGGATCATCTCGCTGTATCATCATGAATTTTTCAGATTATATTATCTCTGTCGCAGGTTAATCAACATGTTATCCATGAATTTTTCATCTTAAGGATCCTGCATGGCAACATTGCAGAAAAAGGAACGCCTCAAGAAAGAGCTGTCTCTCCCGAGCATTTATGCGATTGCGACTGGTGCTACTCTGAGTTCCGGTTTTTTTCTCCTTCCCGGTCTTGCCTATGAAGTCGCCGGGCCGGCCTTTATTCTGTCCTACTTCATCGCCGCACTCCATCTGCTGCCCGCTGTTTACAGCATGGCTGAGCTGTCGACCGCCATGCCGCGTGCGGGCGGGGTGTACTACTTTCTCGACCGCAGCATGGGCCCGATGCTGGGAACCATCGGCGGTATCGGCACCTGGCTGGCGATGATTCTCAAAACCGCTTTTGCCCTTGTGGGTATGAGCGTGTATATCAAGCTGTTCGCACCGGACATTCCGCGTGTCCCCCTGGCTGTTGGCTTTGCCGTACTCTTCGGCGTCATCAATCTGTTCGGAGCCAAAAAAACCAGTACGTTTCAGATCATTCTTGTGTCGATCATCTTCACGATTCTGGCTCTCTTTCTCGGTGCCGGCACGATCAATATCGAACCGGTTCATTTCCAGGGCTTTTTTGACAGCGGCTGGGATGCCATCTACGCCACGTCCGGGCTGGTGTATATCAGTTACGTCGGTGTGACCAAGATCGCCAGCGTCTCTGAAGAAGTTCAGAATCCGGAAAAGAATCTTCCGCGCGCCATGATGCTGGCACTGATAACCGCGATCATCATCTACATACTCGGAACATCTGTGATGGTCGGCGTGCTGACGCCGCACGAGCTCAACGGCGCACTGACCCCCGTGGCCATGGCTGCGGAAAAACTGTTCGGGCCCATTGGGAAAATCCTGCTCACCTTTGCCGCAATTCTGGCCTTTTTTTCCGTGGCCAATGCCGGTATCCTCAGCGCCTCTCGCTATCCTCTGGCCATGAGCCGGGATAAACTCTTTCCGCAACTGTTCAGTGCACTCAGCAAGCACGGCACACCCAAATACGCCATCTACCTGACCAGCCTGTTGATCATCGCCTTTTTGCTCTTGTTCGATCCGACCAAAATCGCCAAGCTGGCCAGTGCTTTTCAGCTTCTGCTGTTCATGCTCAGTTGTATGGCCGTCATCATCATGCGCGAAAGCCGGATAGAAGCCTATGACCCGGGCTACAAATCACCCTTCTACCCGTGGATGCAGATAGCCGGGATCGCGGCACCGGCTCTGCTGATCGTTGAGATGGGCTGGCTGCCGGTTCTGTTTACGGTCGGGTTGATCTCCCTCGGCGCAATCTGGTATTTCTACTATGCCCAGCAGCGCGTCGATCGGGACGGTGCCATCTTTCATGCTTTTGCCCGCCTCGGGAAACGCCAGTACAGCGGACTGGAGACAGAGCTGCGCGGGATTCTCAAGGAAAAAGGCCCGCGGGAGAAAGACCCCTTTGACGTCGTCCTTGCCAGAGCGCATGTCATCGCTGATTGTGGAGGTGAGTCGTTTGAAACCATCGCGCGCAGGGCCTCTGCAGAGCTGGCACGCAGACTGCCGGTTTCCGCAGACACCCTCACCGATGCGTTCCTGCGCGGCACCCGTATCGGCGCAACGCCGGTTTCCAACGGTGTCGCTCTGCCCCATACCCGGCTGAGTGAAATCGATAACCAGGAGCTGGTGATCGTGCGCTCACACGAGGGGCTTTTTGTCAAAAAGCATGAGGAAGAGCCGGATGAGGAAAAAAGGGAGGAAAACAGAATCCACGCTCTGTTTTTTCTGGTCAGTCCGGAGCAGAATCCCGGCATGCACCTGCGTATGCTGGCCCAGATCGCCACGCATGCCGAGGAGGAGGATTTCATCGATAACTGGCTGAACGCCAGCGATGAGCATGAGCTGAAAAAACTGTTGTTGAAAGATGAGCGGTTTTTAACCATTGACGTCATGCCTGATACAAAGAATGCCTCGCTCATCGGCAGGAAAGTCTCTGAACTGAATTTCCCAGCCGAATGCCTGATCGCTCTGCTCTATCGTGACAATGACATCATCATTCCACGTGGAGGCACTGAAATCCGGGCCGGAGACCGCCTGACCGTCATCGGAGAGCCGGAGGACATCGAAACCTTGCGCCAGCGCTTTGGGTGATCGGGGAGTAAACGATTCAGGAAGCGAGGAACCGGCCCGGCATCCATGCACGAAGCGCTGGTTTATGAGTAAGCCGGGCTGGTTCCCCGCCAGGTCATCGTACGATTTTTCAGTTTCTCAGGGGGCGCTCCTGTCTGGTTTCAGGGCTGGCTATCGGTTTCGAGAGTAATTTTCTGTGGATCAAAGCTCTGATCGATCAGCTCGCGCAGGAGAGCAAACTCGCCGGGATCGTGTTCCGCCGGGAGCCAGCAGTAGTGCAGGCCGCCGTGAATGGCGGCAATTTCTTCACCCGATTCCTTGAAAATTTTTCTCACCACAAATGGCGTCGTCGCCCCGGGCGTCACCAGCTCGAGCGTCATGCCAGTCCGGATCGGGTTGCGCGGTTCCACTTTGATCAGCTTGCGCACCGGGTCGTATGCGCGAATGATGCCGGCAAACTGATAGGCCGGGTGTTCCGGCCGGGCGCTGTCGAATTTTTGTGCAGAACGCCCCGGGTTTCCTTTGAGAAAGCCCGAAATCAGCCCGCGATTTGCAGTGGCAAAAATATCGCGCAGCAGCTCGCGGTCGAAAGGCTTGCCGGCTTCCATATCGTCGATCGCCCGGCGGTAGGCGCGTGAAATCAACGCAGCATAATACAGCGACTTCGACCGCCCCTCCACCTTAAAACTGACCACACCGGCGTCGCGCAGCTCATGCAGATATTCGATTCCGCAGAGATCGCGCGCATTCATCAGGTAGGTGCCGTTTTCATCCTCATCGATCTGCAGAAACTCACCCGGCCGCTCTGTTTCTTCAAGATAAAAATCGCCGCGCAGCGGCACATAGTCATCGCCGTGCTGCGTGGTGCGGATCTCGGTTTCCGGCACGAAATTCTTCCACTCAACCGGCTGGTTCGGCTCTTTGCGATACATTTTATATTCCCACCGGCAGGAGTTCGTGCACGTACCCTGGTTGGGATCACGCGAGGACATATAGTTGGAGATCAGACAGCGGCCGGAATATGCGATACAGATGGAACCGTGGACAAACGCCTCCAGCTCCAGCCCGGGGCAGTGCTCGTGGATTTCGGCGATCTCCCGGATCGACAACTCGCGGGACAGGATGATGCGCTGCACGCCGGCCTGTTGCCAGAACCTGGCGCTGGCCCAGTTGACCGTATTCGCCTGCACCGACAGATGAATCACCTCGTCCGGATAGCGCTCGCGCATGAGCATGATCACTCCGGGGTCAGACATGATCCACGCGTCCGGGCGGCACTCCTGCAGCAGCTCTCCGACGTAATCGATAAAAGGCGTCACCTTGCGGTTGTGCGGGATGATGTTGGCTGTGACATAGACTTTTTTCCCGCGCTGGTGCGCGTAGTCGATGGCTTCAGCCACGGATTCGCGGATAAAACCATTCTCTCGCGCGCGCAAAGAATATTTCGGGATACCGAGGTAAACCGCGTCCGCTCCCCAGGCGAAAGCGTATTGCATTTTTTCAAAATTTCCCGCCGGCATCAACAATTCGACAGATTTCATGCGTACTCCTGCATTTTTTTGATTATTTTACATGCGCAATGTACACAACCGCTCGTTTGGATTCAACGCCAAACTTGGTTCGGGTGTCATGTATGCAACACGGAGGCTGCATGGACAAAACAAACAGCACTGTGGCAAAACCGATAACGCCGATCATGATCGGAGCACTTCTCGATGTGATCGATTTTTTTACAGCCGGGCCTGTGGGGCTCACTTTCGGGTTTATCATCGGCGCAGGAATAACCTGGGTGCTGCTGACAATGACACACGTCCCGGCAAAGAAACGTCTGTGGATCAGCATTCTCGCCGGTATCTACTGTACCACACCTCTGACCGGCATGCTTCCTCTGGGGACCCTGCTCGGTACGATCATCGGTGTCGGCATGTCACGGGAGAAAAACTGATCCACAAGCAGCGCCCTCAGGTCAGGTGCGGAGAAAAATGACAAAAAAACCATCATCATCCTGGGCGCTCAGCAATGGACGTAATAACGCGGGTTTTCCTGCATCCGGGCGAAGAAAGAGTGATGCGCACGCTAAAACCTGAAAATTTCCGGGAAATCCATCATGTCTTCTTGTCCATAATGGCAACTTACCCGGTAAGGGGTCTTCCGGCTGTTTATTTGGGGACAAGGCAGAGCAAGAACAATGGAGAATACAACCACAATCATGGATGCCAGCAAACACCCTGATGAAGAAACACTCATAGCGTACATCCGGGGCGATTTATCCCCGGACAGTCTGGCGTATGTCGAAGAGCATTTGCTCAGATGCAGTACCTGCATCGAGATCATCGCAGTGCTGAACCCTGTTTTTCTTGGTAACGAGAATTCACAATTTCACAAATTGTACACCCCGCCCCGAGCTGAAGACGTCGATTCTTTTGCCCGTTATGCGGTTCGTGTTGCCCAGAAGGGCAACTCTGTGAACAGAGGAGGGGGGAAGCAAAAAAAGCTCGTGGATGTCTTTTTCGTGATGATACGGAAGCCTTTGTACGCTCTGCCCCTTGCGGCAGCTTTTCTCATCGCTGCCAGCACTTTTTTTCTGAAAAGAGGGCAAGAGCCGGTTCAGTCCCTGGCTGAGCAGTTGCGGCAGGAACTCACGCTGTACCACGGTGACGTCCGCCTGTCCGGTGGCTATCAATCCAGGCCGGTGAGCCAGCTCATGAGCGCCGGGGAACCGGTATCCCCTCTTTCCCGGCTCATGGCCACCCTGCGGGAGGAGGCCGGAAAAGGTGACTTCCGGGCACGGCATCTGTTGGCGCAGGCTTATACTGCAGAGGGCCGTTTTCAACAGGCCGACTCGCTGTATTCACTGCTTTTTGCCAGCACAACCGCAGATGCTGCCCTGCTCACCGACCAGGGCGCCCTGGCCTTCCTGAAGGGGGACCTGACACGTGCCAAAGAACTGTTCACACAAGCCCTCGCCCTCGATCAAACCTATGCCGAGGCGATTTTCAACCTGGCCCGTACGGAAGAAAAACTGGGGGAAACGAAAACCGCACTGCACCTATACGCACGCTATCTTGAATTGGATAAGGAGAGCGACTGGAGTCAATCTGCACGCAACAGCATCCGTCTCCTGCAGAAAAAAAGATAGCCTGATTTTACGTCAGCAAAAAATCAGGCTGTGATTCATCCGCAATTAGATCAGGAGGTGTTTGATGGCCGCCATCAACCCCCATCTGGGGAGAAAGCCGCACAAAGGGGATATTCTCATTCTCCGTCGTTTCCCTGCTGCCAAAACATTCCGGCCCCATCTGCTCGGTCTGAGCGCCGGCCTGACTCTCACCCTCGCTGTTTTCATGCTGATGCTGCCGGTTTCCTTTGTTCCAGCAGCCGTCATCATGGCGCTTTTTCTGCTCGGCACAGTCTATCTCGGCTCGCTGATGCCCCTCATTGTCGCAGCTCTGGCGTTCATCCCCGGATTGGCAGCTGCCCAACCTACAGGCTACCTTGCCTATGCGTTCTTCAGTGGTTATCTCGCTGGTGCTGCTCTCGCATTGAGCTATAATGCCGCTGTTTTCCTCTACATCACCAACTTCGAAAAACAGCGCATCAAAATCGCTTTTGCCGTCGATCGGCGACGAGCAGTGAATATTATCAAATCACCCATTGAACAGGAAGAAAAAGCTCTGCTCAGCGTAATCCGTCCGGTTGCGTATTATTTGCAGGCGATCGACACGCCGGAGCAGCGGGAACAGGCCACAGATGTTTTGCTCAACATGATCACCAGAGCCTACGGAAAACTGGCGGTGCGTGATCAGGAGCACCTGCTCGGGCTTAAGGACAAAAGCAGCGAAGACGAGCGCAGAGCCGCCCTGCAAAACCTGCTGCACCAGTTGAAGGAAAATCTTACTTCACAGGATGCCGCCACTCGTGCCCGGGCTACCGAACTGTTCCGGCACCGCATCGAGCCTTTGGTTGAACGGGTTCTGAAGCTGAACCGGAACAAACTCTATAATATGCCTGTCCACCCAGCACCGGAAGCGCCTTATACCATTCTTTTTGTCGCCAATCCGGTCATCAAAAAAGAACACGGTGAGGGGTACGAAGCAGACCCGATCATGACAGACCCACGGCTTTTTTACCGCACGGTTGAAAAAGCCCTGCGCGCTTTTGCCGGCAATGAAATTTACGGCCGCCCGGAAATCTGGAGCCGAATCCGCATCGTCACTGTTTTCGACACCAATCTGGCCGGCAGCAGGACAGCGGAGCACGCACTCGTCGGCGAATATGGCCGGAGCCTGCTGATCGATGACATCGCTGCAGCCGGCATGCTCACCCCGCTCACCGAAATGGAAACCCGAGTGCAGTCCATGCTGGCACGGGACAGCAGCACATCCCTTTCGCTCCGGGATATCGATGTGATCATCGCGCTGAGCGCCTCGCCGACGCACCTGCGTGCCTCCTCACGCTATGCCGATTATCTGGAGGGCACGGCCATCGATACCGAGCCGGGCAGCCCACTGGCCAACGGCTGCGCTCCAGACGGTGCCAACGCCTATACCTTCGATCCTGACCCCAACCAGAGCAAACAGCGGAATGGCGAGGCGGAAATTCGCCTGCCCTGGCAGGGCGACAGCGGACGGCTCTTCGAGCATGAGCTGTACTCAAGCCATCCCGGGCGTTGTGCTATCAACGTTTACAATGCCAGCAAAAGAACTTTTGTGCATGAATTTACCCACGCCATGTCTTCTGCCCTGCGCGGTGCCATCTGCGATGAGTATGCCGACCGCATCCAGCTCATTGGCGAAAACGGCAACGGCCGGCACGAAGAACCGGTTCTTCCCTTTTATATCAACCGCATCGAGCGCACCGCTCATGATGACGGCACGTTTACACCGGTACACACGATTTTTGGCCGGTACAACTGCACCGAGTACCGCAGCGACTTGTTTCACCCCTCAGCGAAAGAAAACTGGCTGGGTTATTTCCCGGAAAAACGCGATCCGGCATATACCTGCACCATGGACCGCCCCAGTGGCATGCACCGTTTCGACAAACTGCTGGCAGATTTTATTTACGACCGCCTGTGCGCCAAACTCAACAGACCAGCGCGCACGTCATGACCATAAGGAAAGGAAAACGGCCATGATACCACTCGATCGCTCCTTCCACTCTCTGGTGCGCAGTTCCGTCCCGGATGTGTCCATCCATGAAGTTGTGGAGCTGGAAAATCTTTCCGCGCTGCATTTTCATCTCATCCAGGAGCGGGATATCTGTTCCTGCGCCATCAAGGGCGGGCAGAAACAGGTGAAAGCAGAATACATTCAGCGTATCGAAGATGACATCTCAGCGAGTACGCGTCTTGCCGGTGCGCGCATCGCTCAGCACAAAAAATACATGAATGCGGCATTTACACTGCACGCAAGCCGCCGCAGGCTCGCAACCCTGACATCGGGAACGTTCGGTTTCACACTGAACCCTGCGTACCTGCGTCATTTAGCACTCGCCGGGGTGAAGCATGAAATAGCACGCATGCGCCACGGCACTGCTCTGGGTTTCGCGCGTATGGCCCATCAGCTCAGGAACATGTCCCTGACCGGCCTGATCGCTGCCGGGGCAGGACTGCTGCTGATCATTTTTTCCGCTCTTACCTACTGGAATTATCCTGTAGCTGAACAGAGCAATAAAGCTGTCCCGGAGCGTACGCAGCCCTCGCAGGCAGCAGACTCCGTGGGTTCGGTGCCGAAACCGCTGACTGACAAACATCCATGATAAGCAAGTACGTACATCTTTTCCTCACCGGTAGTGTGCTGTTGATCCTGTTTCCCGGTTGCGGTCGCACGCAGCACGACGATGCTTTTGTCCGCCTGCAAAAAGATATTTTCAGTGGGCACATCAGCAACCGGGAGGTGGTCATCGACAGAGTTTTGTCGCTGTTTCGTGCCATTCCGGTGCCGGATTCCCTCGCGCAGCAGTTATCGCACTCTGCCCGAAAAGCAGCAGTGCGCATTCATGGAGAGAGCCCCCGGGAAGAGGCAGGACACCAGAAAGGCAGTGATTTTGAACGCGCTGAGAACAGACTTTCAGCCCTGCTGAAGAAATATGTTGCTGCTATCGCAATCAGCGACAGCAGCCGCGCACGCAGCCATTTGGAAAACGCCCGGCATACCCTGGCAAACTATCCCCAGCGCCCGGGGAAAACCTACTGGCAGGCTGTTTTCTCAGACATGGCACTGCAGGATTCCGGCAAAGCGAAGCACTGGCTGCAGGCCTGGCAGGCACAGCTCCTCACCCGTCGCTATGCGCGCCGACCGGCAGGTAAACTCTACGCTGCTCTCGGATTGCAGCATATCGAACATATCGCTGACCCCAGGCTGCGTGCGGTTCTCTATCAGCGCATCCAACTCGTCCTGTACAAGCAGATGAACCTGAATGAACTGGCCCGACACCTTGGCGAACATGCGCTGGAGCTGGCACGCGCGGCTGATGACCAGTTACGAATCAACAGCATTCAGTACGACATTGCTGCTTCGCTTCTGTACACGGGCGAGGCTTCAGGTGCTGTAGCACTTTTTGCCCAGACCCAGAGCCGCGCCGAGCGCTATCCGTATCTGAAAAGTATGAATTTCTTTACACGGACCGGACGCCTGGCATACCTGACAGCGCTCATCGACGCCGGAGATTACCACACAGCCCGGCAACTGCTGCAGCGGCTCGATTATGAGCACCTGTCTGCCCGCAACAAGATCAATTTTCACAACTCAGCCGCGAGACTTTTCCGCAGTGAGGGGAAGTACGCTCAGGCGGTGAAGGAATATACTGAGGGCCTGGCGCTCGCTGACCAGGAACATGATGCCAGCAATACATTTACACTGCTGCACAATCTCGGTGCGCTGTACCAG
>WFTM01000074.1 GCA_015485525.1 Candidatus Zhuqueibacterota bacterium
CGGTTATTATACCGATAATTTTAAAAATCAGGATAACTATCTTGATCCGTACACAGTGCTCGATCTCAACTTCAGTGTGGATCTCGCGGGGATCGGATTGAAAGGACTGGCTCTGAAGGGGACTCTCAGCAATCTGCTCGACCGCAGATATTTCATGCACGGGGAGGGAGCGGAGTTTTATCCGGCGGCAACGCGGTCGGGCATCATCAGCGTGGAATTTTCGAAATGAATGAGTCTAAACATGTTGTGATCATCCTCAATAGCCCGCTGCCGGCGCGTGAACGTATGCAACCCTGGCTGCAGCGGGCAGCAATGATCATCGCAGCGGATGGCGGCGCAAACCGGGCAGCAGAGGCCGGCATCGCAGCGGACGTCGTCGTCGGAGACCTCGATTCCCTCAGCGCAGAGGTGAAAAAGAGCTTTGCCCCCGGGCAACTGATCCTGCGTCCGAGCCAGTATGCCACGGATTTTGAAAAGGCTCTGGAGTTTGCCCTGGAGCAAAACGCCCTGCAGGCGACGATTTTCGGCCTGAGCGGCGGCCGCCTCGATCACCAGATCACCAATCTCAATATTTTCGAACGCTTCAGCGAGCGTCTTGAACTCATTGCTGTCGATGCTTTTGGCACCGGTCGCATCATTCGCAGCAGGACGGTACTGCACGTGGCTGCCGGCACACAGATCAGCCTGGCTGCCTTTCGGCGCTGCAGTGGCATCACCACGACCGGCCTGAAGTATCCTCTGCGCGGGGCAACCATGGAATGGAGCATCAACAACGGGCAGAGCAATGAGGCAGTTGCCGGCACCGTGACGATCGACCTCCGTGAGGGCAGCCTGTTCGTTTATGTCACCGATGCTCTTGCTGCAGAGGAAAAGCCGTGATCTCTCTGCATCCAGTTGATCTCGCACTGATCGGCCTCTACCTCGCCGCGACCATCATCGTGGGATTGCGCCGCAGCAACAGTGAGGGAGGGGCGGCCTATCTTCTCGCCGGCAGAAGGCTGACGCTGCCCGCTTTTGTCGCCTCACTGGTCTCGACCTGGTACGGCGGTATTTTGGGCGTCGGCGAGTTTTCCTATCTGTACGGCCTGTCCAACTGGCTGGTTTTCGGCGTGCCGTATTATCTCTTTGCCGCGCTTTTTGCTTTGTTCCTCGCCGGGCCGGCGCGACGCAGCGGCTATGTTTCCGTGCCCGAACAGCTCGAAGCCGCCTATGGCCGGCGGGCTGGTTTGCTCGGTGCTCTGTATCTGTTCATCATGACCCTGCCTGCGCCCTATCTGCTCATGGTCGCTGTGCTTCTCACCCTGATCACTCCATTGCCGTTTTGGCTGGCGGTGCTGCTGAGCGCGGTTTTTTCTTTTGTTTATATTTTCAGGAATGGGCTGAGCGCGGTCGTGCGCACGGATGCACTGCAGTTCGTGCTCATGTTTGCCGGCTTTGCCGTGCTGCTCGGTTTTCTGTTCTGGCAGTACGGCGGCTTTGACCGCCTCAACGAGGCACTGCCTGCGCAACACCTGACCTGGCACGGCGGAAATTCCCTGCAGTATATTCTTGTCTGGTATGTCATCGCCATGGCCACGCTGGTGGATGCCAATTTCTATCAACGCTGTTACGCTGCGCGCACGGAAAAAATCGCCCGCAACGGTATCCTGGTCTCGATTCTGTTCTGGATTCTCTTTGATTTCATGACCACAACGGCGGGCCTGTATGCGCGTGCGTTGTTGCCGGAGCTGCAGCAGCCGGCGCGGGCATATCCGGAGCTGGCCATGCTGGTGCTGCCCCCTGTGGCCCTCGGCCTTTTTTTTGTAGCCCTGTTTGCCACCGTCATGTCCACCCTGGACAGCTTTGCCTTCCTCGCCGGCCAGTCTATCGGCCGGGACTTTTTCGCGCGGCTTCGTCCGGGCAGGCCGGCTGGTGATGAGCGCCGTCAGACCCGCGCGGGTCTGGCCTTTGCGCTGGCGCTCTCGGTCGTAGTCGTCATGCTCGTCGATCGCGTCATCGACATCTGGTATGCCCTGGGCAGCCTGGTTACGCCGGCGTTGCTGCTGCCGCTGGCGACGAGCTTCTCCCGACGCTGGCGCATGTCAGCCCGGGCTGCCTGGCTGAGCATGTCGCTCTCGGGCCTCAGCGTCCTGCTGTGGATGCAGCTGCGCCACCTCGGCTGGCCCCCGTCCCTGACTGTTGAACCGATTTTTATCGGTCTGCTGGTTTCGCTGCTCATCGTGCTTTCCCACTCCCGGGGCGAATCGGCAGGAGGCCGGTGGTGA
>WFTM01000075.1 GCA_015485525.1 Candidatus Zhuqueibacterota bacterium
GCGCGCCTGCTCAAGCTCGGCGAGGCTGATGTCGTTCTGGTAGGCGGCACTGAGAATATGAGTCAGGCCCCGCATGTGGTGCGCGGCGCCCGCTGGGGCGATCTGCGTCTGGCCTCGGGCAAATTCGAAGATATGCTCTGGGAGAGCCTGCTCGATCCCTACTGCGGTTTTTCCATGGCGCAGACAGCGGAGAATCTTGCCGACAAATATCAGATTTCCCGCCAGGCTGTGGATGAGTATGCCTTGCGCAGCCAGCAGTTGGCAAAAAAAGCCTGGGACGAAGGCCGCATGGCCGAGGAGATCGTGCCGGTGGAACTCAAGGGCCGGCGCGGCAAAACCGAGCTGTTTGACCACGACGAGCACATGCGCCCGGAAACGACGATGGAAAGCCTGTCCAAACTGCGGCCTTATTTTAAAGAAGACGGCACCATCACCGCGGGTAATGCCTCCGGCATCGTCGATGGCGCTGCAGCGATGGTGATGACCACAGCCGCGCATGCGGAAAAACTCGGTGCCACGCCCATCGGCCGGCTGGTGGACTGGGGCTTTGCCGGTGTCGAGCCGGAGATCATGGGCATCGGTCCCGCGCCTGCTTCGCGCAATGCCCTCGAGCGCGCCGGACTGGCTCTGTCTGATATGGCGCTGGTCGAGGTCAACGAAGCGTTTTCACCGCAATACCTCGCTGTAGAAAAAGAGCTGGGCCTCGATCGCGATATCACCAACGTCAACGGCGGGGCCATCGCTATCGGCCACCCGCTGGCGGCCTCGGGAACGCGCCTGACCCTGACCATCCTGCACGAGCTGCGCCGTCGCGGGGAGAAGTTCGGCCTGGCAACAGCCTGTATCGGCGGCGGCCAGGGCGCTGCGGTGATCGTCGAAGCGCTGTAAGATCGTGGGTAAGACCTGTGCCGTCAGGGATAGCGCCTGTGCATTGAATCGGAATCGCGCAATCGTGAAGTCACTGCCTCTGACGGCCGGATGAAATTATTTTTCTCAATATGCTGATCCCCGATTATCCTTGCGGAAAACGCTGATTGGATAAATCGGGATATGAAGTTACCAAACTGTTTGCATGAGGACATCGCTATGGAAATCAAAACTGTAGGTGTGATCGGTTGCGGGCTGATGGGCGGCGGTATCGCTCAGGTGGCAGCGCAAGCCGGATTTAAAACTGTTGTGCGCGAAGTAAACGATGATGTGTTGCAGAAAGGACTGGCGCGAATCGATAAATTCCTGTCGCGTTCGGTAGAAAAAGGCAAGATGACCGCCGAGCAGAAGGATGCCGTAATGGCGAATCTGCACGGCACGACTGACCTCGCCGCTCTGAAAGAATGCGATATCATCATCGAGGCTGTGGTGGAAAATATCGATTTGAAAAAGGAGATTTTCTCCGAGCTGGACAAAACCTGCCCGGCGCACACGATTTTCGCCAGCAACACCTCCTCGCTGACGGTGACGGAAATGGCTGCTGCCACCAACCGGCCGGATCGGTTTGTCGGCCTGCATTTCTTCAATCCGGTTCCGGTGATGAAGCTGGTCGAAGTGGTGCGTACGATCGCTACCAGCCAGGAGACATTCGACAAGGCTTTTGCTTTTGGTAAATCCCTTGGCAAGGAGCCTATCGCCTGCAAGGACAATTCCGGTTTTGTCGTCAACCTGCTGCTGGTGCCCTATCTGCTCGATGCCATTCGTGCGGTGGAAAACGGTGTCGCCAGCGTCGAGGATATCGACAAGGGCATGCAGCTCGGTTGCGGCTACCCCATGGGCCCGCTGACCCTGCTCGATTTCGTCGGTCTGGATACGACCTACTACATCGCCAACATCATGTTCGATGAGTACCGTGAGTCGAAATACGCTCCTCCGCCGCTCCTGCGCAAGATGGTCATGGCCGGGTATTATGGCCGGAAATCCGGTAAGGGTTTCTATGATTACTCCGGCGACAAGCCCGTGGTCTCGGATTTGGGGCTGTAATCATGCAGGAACGGTTCAATATTGCGCTGGCGCAGATTCCTGCCACAGAGGATTTTTCGCACAACCTGGAGCAGGGTGCACAACTGGTGATGAAGGCCGCCTCTGAAGGGGCGCGCCTGGTCGCCTTTACGGAGGTTGCATTCCGCCGTTTTTTTCCCCAGTTCCCGGGCAAAAGCGAGTTTTTCGCGTGGGGGGAATCTGCCGTCGATGGCCGCACCGTGACCTTTTTTAAGCAGGTGGCGCACGATTGTGATATCGATATTGCCATCAATCTTTTCGAAAATGCTGGTGGCGGGAAATATTTCGATACCACGATGATCTGCCGTCCGGACGGCTCGCTGCTCGGCCCTGTGCGCATGGTGCATGCCGCGGAGGAAGCCGGGTATCACGAAAAATACTACTACTGGCCCGGCGATACCCCGCCGCAGGTGTTTGATCTCGGCTATACCCGGCTGGGTATAGCCATCTGCTACGACCGCCATTTTCCCGAATACACCCGTCCGCTGGTGCTCGATGGCGCGCAGGTCATTCTTTCCCAGTTCGCCGGCGCTGTGTCTGATCCCATCGATCTGTATAAAATCGAAATGCAGGCACTGGCCTTTCAGAATCAGGTTTATGTCGCCTGCGTCAACCGGACCGGCGAGGAAGACGTGCTGCGTTTTGCCGGCAACAGTTTTGCCGTCAGCCCGGACGGACAGGTGATCGCCTGCGCAGGAGAGGGCATGGAGCTGTTGACCGTTGAAATCGACCCGGCGAAAATTGAGGCCATGCGCGTGCAGCGCCCCTTTTTGCGCGACCGCCGTCCGGAATTTTATGCCACCTGGCGGGAGTAGGGGAGAGTGTAACGGGGTTCGAGCTGGACGATGTGCGA
>WFTM01000076.1 GCA_015485525.1 Candidatus Zhuqueibacterota bacterium
GATGAACGCTATATCGGCGGGGCGCCGGCGAACGTGGCTCTCACCGCCCACGAACTCGGTAATCAGGGTATCATCATCTCCCGTGTCGGCCAGGATGGCATGGGTGATGAACTGATCCGTTCGGTTGCCTCCCGTGGTCTGGTTACAGACTATGTGCAGCAGGACAAGCGCAAGGGAACAGGCAGTGTTTTCGTCAGCCTGGATGTGCACGGTGTACCGCGTTTTCATTGCAGCGATGATGTCGCTTTTGATTATCTGGAGTTCACCCCGCAGATGCAGACGCTGGCCGAGCATGCAGATGCCGTGGTGTTCGGCACGCTCGGGCAGCGCATGCCCACAGCCCGGGAGACCATTCAGCGCTTTCTGAAGTCAGTGAAGGGGCTGCGCATCTATGATGTTAACGCACGCATGCAAGGCCGGGAAATCGAGCCGGTCTATATCGCCTCTCTGGAAATGGCAGATATTCTGCGCCTTAATGAACCCGAGCTTGAGTTACTCAAAATGGCGCATGATAAATCCGGTGAAAAGGCGATCGCGTTCATCGAATTCCTGCTCGCCCACTACGGGCTGCGCATGGTTATCGTCACATTTGATAAAAACGGCGCTCAGCTTTTCACCCCGGATACGACCTGCTCCACTCAGGGCATAGCCGTGGAATCAGTTGACAGCACCGGCGCCGGCGATGCCTTTACCGCGGGTTTCGTGCATCTTTATCTGCAGGACAAGCCATTGCAGGAATGCCTTACCTTTGCCAACGAGCTGGCAGCCTATGTCTGTACACAGCGTGGAGCTGCCCCTGCCTTGCCGGCTGAATGGTCCCGCCGCGAAAAGTAATCTGCGTTTCCCGGTATGTCACCTTAGCGGTTCAAAAAAATGCACGGATGGTTTTTGTTTGCACTGCCAAGCGCAAAGCCAAAATCCACAAAACTCAGCGTCCCCCGCGCCCCAGCGCGAGAAAAAAAGGCAATGCCGGAGCGTTGTAACAATGCGATCGCAATGCCGCAAGTCGCCATTTTCCCGTGGTGCCGGGCTTCCTTCGGTGTCAGTGCGGGCATTCAGATCAAGCGGCATCTCGTTCAGCTGGTGCATTGCCGCCGGAGCGGCAACCGGGGCGTCACACCGCAGGAGCGGTGTGACGAGAGGAAGACCTAAAAACCAGTAAAACTCAGCGTCCCCCGCGCCCCAGCGCGAGAAAAAAGCAATGCCGGAGCGGCACGACGCTGCGTTCGAAGTACCCGAAAGGCGCGAATGTTCCCGGGTTGCCCTCAGTATCAGTGCGGGCATTCGGAGCAGGCGGCACCTCGTTTCACAGGTGCATTGCCGCAGGAGCGGCAACCGGGCGTCACACCGCAGGAGCGGTGCGACGAGAGGAAAAACCAAACCCCGCAAAACTCAGCGTCCCCCGCGCCTCTGCGCGAGAAAAAAGGCATTGCCGGCATCGCAAAAAAGCCAGCAATCCAGAGATAACAGCGCGACAGCAATAAATCGCAGGAAGCCCGCTTCTTCAGACGATATTTATAGACAAGAAGTTCGCTATCGATCATTCTCTGACTATGGATCCGAATCATGCTCATGTCTGAAAATCCCGATAAAAAGTACGTTCGCCTGCACCTTGCTGTTGCGATCGTTGCCCTGGTTGTGGTTTTCGTCGTGCTCTTTGTTCTTTCTGCAAGATTTTCGTCTCTCCCTGATAGCCGCATCGATTTCTCCGGTAAATCACGCCCCTATCTCGCTGGTACGACTTTCGTCCATCCGACTTTGCTTTTCGCGCTTCCCCTGCCGGATTCGACCTGGCAGATAGCTGACAACAGCCTGACGCACCAACCCGAGGTCGAAGACACCACGCTGAATTTCATGGAAAATATCCGGCCGGTCGTCCGCTTCATTCCTGACGCCGGCGAATATCGCGATGTTCTCGTCGAGGTTGGGGTCGTTCTCATGCGCGAGGCTCGTTCGCCCGGCCTCGTTGCCGGGGAGTTTCTGCAGGATATTCGCCGGCGCACAGAAGCAGCCGGTGGCACTATCGATACCCTCGCGGCAGTGACGCAGACCGGCGACAGAGCCTGGTTTGTGCTCCGTTTCGATGACGCCATGCCGGGAGATGTCTGGGCTGTGACCGTGATAACACGCGGTGCAGAAGCGTTCATTCTGCTCGTGCAGGCAGAGGCTGCCAGTTACAATGCCCTCATCCCGGATTTGACCCGACTGATCGAAGGGTTTCGTTTCCTGAAACCCTGACAATGCCGGTAGAAAGACCCGTACCGCGGCATTTATGTCGCGCCCCAGCCCCCGCCCCTGAAGCACCCTGAATAGCGAAAAGTTCGTACCTCGCGACATGAATGTCGCGCTACCGTAGGGGCGACATTCATGTCAGGGAAAGTTCTTCCCTTTTTCACATGGGTTTTCTACATTGCTCCCTTGCAGCCGTGGCTGAAGAGTCCGCGGAAAACTCAGATGAAACTCAACTGAAAGGAGCGACGTGCAGCTCGCGATACGTGGTGGTAAACCGATATGCAAACCCCCTTTTGATCGCTGGCCGATTTGGGGTGAGGAAGAGGAAGAAGCGCTTTTGCGTGCTTTGCGCAGCGGCAAGTGGGGCGCTCTGCATGGCGAGGAAGTAAAGAAATTTGAAAAGGAATTTGCCGGGTTTCAGGGAGCAGAACATGCTGTTGCCGTCAACAGCGGGACGGCGGCGCTGCAAGTCGCTCTGCGCGCAGCTGGCATCCCGGCAGGTGCGGAAGTGATCCTGCCGGCGTACACATTTGTGGCCTCGGCCACGGCAATACTCGACAACTGTGCCATCCCGGTCTTCGTCGATATCGACCCGGAAACGTACACAATTGATCCGCAGGCGGTCGAAGCGGCCATTAATGAAAATACGGCTGCGATCATGCCGGTTCACTTCGCCGGCCGTCCGGCGGATATGGATGCGCTGGAGAAAATTGCAGCAGACCACGAGCTCATTCTGATCGAAGACGCTGCTCAGGCCTGGGGCGCAAGCTGGCGTGGCCGGGGCGTGGGCAGTACTGGTTTTGCCGGTGGCTTCAGCTTCCAATCATCAAAAAATATCAACGCCGGCGAAGGTGGCATCATCCTGACCTGTGACGACGAAAATATCGGGCTGCTGCGCAGTTTCAGCAACTGCGGCCGTCTTGAGTCAGGGTTGTGGTATGCGCATTACAATAACGGTGGTAACTATCGCATGACGGAATTCCAGGGTGCCCTCCTGCGCGAACAACTGCGGCGATATCCCGGGCAACTGGAGCAGCGACAGAAAAACTGTGCGCTGTTGAATGAAAAATTGGCACACCTGCCCGGCATCTCTCCTCTGTCCGCGGACAGCCGCATCACCAGCCATGCCTGCCATCTGTATATTTTCCGGTATAGCCCGCCTGTTTTTGATATGCTCGCCAAGGAGCAGTTCGTCAAGGCACTGCAGGCAGAAGGTGTGCCCTGCAGCGGTGGCTACTCTTTGCCGCTCTACGAACAGCCGTTGTTCCGCAATCGTAACTTCGGGCCGTTCAGCGAGGTGATGCAGGCTGCTCCGAACTATGCGGAACAGGACCTTCAGCACACGCGTACCGCCTGCCAGGAGCAGGCCGTGTGGATTCGCCAGAGTGCGCTGCTCGCCCCTGAAGAGGACATTCTGCGCATCGTGTCAGCGATCGAGAAAATATACGAGAACAGACATGAACTGCTGTGAGAACGGGCGGGATTGTGCAACACAGTGAGAGAGAAAAAACGGTGATTCCGCCGGACAGCATCCAGCCGTTTTACCTTGACTTTTATGGGGATATGTTTTAAAATCAACATTCAAATCAGTCTGGTAATCTATGAGAGGGAATTGAATCAGTTCAGCCTATATGCGGAGGGAAAATGAAAATCAAAACGCAAATGATCGATGATGTTGCGGTACTCAGATTGAGCGGGAAACTGATGGGCGGGCCGCCGGCATCGACAGAAATCAAAGAGACGATTTACAAACTGCTCGACGATGGTGTGAAAAAGTTCGTGATCGATCTCGAAGAAGTCACCCGTATGAACAGCTCCGGTCTTGGCATCCTGATCTCGGCGTTGACTTCGGTAAAAAATCGCGGTGGTGAATTAAAGCTGGCTTCGCTGAATGAAAATATGAACGCCATCATGGTGATGACAAAATTGAACACGATTTTCGACATCGCTCAGACAGCCGGGGGGGCTGCGAAATCTTTTCAATAAAAAAGAAGTCCGGGTAAATTCCGCCCGGGCTTTTTCTTTCTGTACGACTACCGTGCATGCAGCACAAACCCATGTGCCGTATCTGTGATGGCGCGGAGGTGCCGCCTGTCATGAGCTGTGGAATTGAAAAGCGACGCATTAGTCAGGGAGATGTGTGCATAAATCGGGGCAAAGAGCACAAGGCATTTATCCCGCGTCACACCCTGCATCGCGAGCGGTGTGATGAGCAGAAAATTTAGTTTGCGGCCTTGTACAAGGTTACATTTTTCGGGTTACAGAAGCACTACACTCGTGGTGAAATTTGAAAACGGATTTGTTTGACGCCAGGATCAGAAGGCTCATAGAAAAGTACCGCAGCACGGTCGATTTTGTCTCGTTGTTTCGGTATTTGAATCGTGATTTGCAGCAGATCATGGGAGCTGAACAGGCTCTCTTTTTTTTGGTCGTCCCTGCCATCGATGCCGTTCGCTTTCGCAGTTTTCCCGGATCGCCGGAAAAAGGCATCCACAGCACGCGCTTCGAACTTGTGCGCGATGATGCATTTGTCACCTCCCTGCGCCGGGAGAAAGGTCTTTTCGAGTTTCGCGGCAGGGAAAGCGCCTTGTTCGAAACCCTGGGGATCAACGGAGACAGGGACGGTTCCAGGCCGGTATCGCTCTTTGTTCTGCCTCTGCGCAGGAAAAAGGTTCTGGGCGTGTATATCTTTGTCAACAGCCGGTTCCAGCGTTCGGAACTGATCCAGCACGCCGCACAGATCGCAAATTTACAGCAGTTTCTCGCTCATTTCGTCACGTTCTTTATCAAATCGCGCATGCAGAAACGCGAAGCCCTGGAGCGCGATATCCTGCTCAAAGTCGCGCGTGAGATCAGCTCATCCCTGAAGCTCGAAACCGTGCTCAATTCGATCATCGATTCCATGCGCAAGGTTGTCCCCTATGACAGCGCTGCCCTTTTTCTGATCAATCACAACACGGGGAAAATCGACTATGAAATTGCGCGTGGGTATTCGCAGCAGGCCCGCAACCAACTGCATTTGAAAATTGGCCAGGGGGTCAGCGGCTGGGTGGCCAAAACCGGCCGTTCTCTGATCGTCCGGGATGTCAGCCGTGAGCCGCGTTATGTGCGCGTGGACCCGGATACTCGCAGCGAACTGGCCGTGCCAATTCGTGCAGGGCGTAAAGTCATCGGTGTGTTCAACCTGGAGAGCCACCGCTGCGATGTCTATACCCCGCGCCGGAAAAAGCTGCTGGAAGCCTTTGCAGCCTCAGCGGCCGTTGCTATTCAGAATGCGCGCCTGTATCGCGTTTCGCTGGAAAAAAAAGAGCTCGAGAAAGAGCTCAGCATTGCCACGAAAATTCAGCAGACCCTGCTGCCACGCTCGCTGCCTTCAACCCGCTCTCTGAAACTGATCGCTTTTAACCAGCCGAGCAAACGCGTCGGCGGGGATCTCTACGATGCGTTCCGTACCGTGGATGGCCGCATCGCCATGGCTGTCGGCGATGTGTCTGGGAAGGGCGTCCCCGGTGCGATTCTGATGGCAACCCTGCATGCGATTTACCGCACAGAAATCCGGCGTGATTTGTCGCCGAAACGCCTGATTACGCGTATCAACAAGCAGTTTCACGAAAATATCGAAGTAGGAAAATTCGCGACGTTTTTTCATGCTGTCGTCGATATTGGTGGCCGCATGATCACCTACTGCAATGCGGGACATAACCCGGCGATTCTGTTGCGCGCGGACGGCAGCCATGAGCTTCTGCACTCAACAGGGCTGATCCTCGGGCTGATCGCTGATGCTGAGTATCAGGAAAAGAAGATCGATTTCATGCCCGGCGACCTCCTGGTTGCCTATTCAGACGGTATCGTGGAAGCTGAAAACAAGGATGAAGAGCTTTTCGGGCTCGAACGCCTGATCGAAGTTGTCGCCAAAAACCATCGCGAAAATGTACATGTTATAAAAAAAGCAATTCTGACTGCCCTGAAGCAGTTTAGCCATAAGCTCGCGGCTCAGGATGATATCACGTTTATGGTACTAAAATTTGAAAACCTATGTTAAAAACAGGTATCGTCGATAAGCTCTATCATTCGGCTCAGGAGTTCCCGGATCGCACGGCCTTTGTTTACGAAAACAGCCCTGTCAGCTATAGTGAACTGCTCGATCGTGTGGAACAATATGCTGCTGCTATCGATGCCCTGGGCCTGACCCGGGGCAAACGTGTGGCGCTGATGTTGCCGAATATTCCCGAATTTGTCTATCTGTATTATGCCTTGCTGCGCCAGGGGCTGGAAGTTATTCCTCTGAACATCATGCTCAAGGCCGGTGAAATCCGTTATATCCTGGAAGATTCGGAATCAGCCTCGATTATCGCCTGGGATCGTTTTTCGACACAGGTCACCGCTGCTGTCGATGGGCTGGATTCCTGCAAATACCAGTTGTATATCGGCACGGATGTGCCGGGAAGCGGACTGAACTTGACGGAATTCGGGGCACAACGCAGGAGTGTGCCACCGGTTTGTGAACTGGAAGGTGAGGACCCGGCTGTGATTTTTTACACAGCCGGTACTACAGGCAACCCCAAAGGCGCTGTGCTTTCCCACGCCGGAATCGCCAGCACGGTTCAGGGTATCAGCGAAACATTTTTCTTCACCCACACCGATCGTGTTTTTGCTGTTCTGCCTCTTTTCCATGCCCTCGGCCAGATGCTCACGATGAATGTCCCCATCGCCACAGGCGCTGCTTTTGCGCTGCACCCCCGTTTTGACAGAGAAACCATTGAACAGTTTTTTCAGAATGCCGCCATAACGGTCATCGTCGGCGTGCCTGCCCTGTTCGAAGCTATCCAGTCCCGGCCTGAAATCAAAAAATATCTCAGCGATCTGCGCTTGTGCATCTCCAGCGGTGCTCCCCTGCCACAGGAAATCCAGACCGGGTTCATCGAAGTTTTTGGCATCGCTATCCTGCAGGGCTATGGCCTTTCTGAATGCTCGCCGCTGGTGACGTGCAACCGAATTTACCGCGAGCAGCGTGCCGGAACTGTCGGATTGCCTGTGCCGGAAAATGAGGTGGCGATTTTTGATGACGATGGCCGGCAACGTCCGACCGGCGAGGTCGGTGAAATCGGTATCCGCAGCCCCTCGGTGATGAAGTACTACCTCAACCGTCCGCAGGCTACCCGTTCCGTGATCAGGGATGGCTGGCTGATGACAGGAGATGTCGGTAAGATCGATACCGACGGCTACCTGCACCTGGTGGACCGCAAAAAGGATATCATTCTCAAATGCGGCTTTCATGTCTATCCCCGCGAAGTTGAGCGCGTACTGCTCGCACATCAGAAAGTGGCCCAGGCCGCGGTCGTCGGCGTTAAGAGCCCGCGTATCGGCGAAGACGTAAAAGCTTTTGTGGTACTCAAACAGGGCGAGCAGTGCAGCAGCGCCGAGCTGATCGATTATTGCAATGAAAAAATGGCCGCCTATAAATGTCCGGGTATCATCGAGTTCGTCTCCGAGCTGCCCCTCGGCAGCACCGGCAAGGTACTGAAAAAGGATCTCAGATAACTGTAGCCCTGTGCTCTGCAGGGTAGAAAGCAAAGCGTATGAGTCGTTCGCTTCCTCCTGAACTGTGCTGATTCAGGCACACGCCGGGCGGGGGCAGACTGCAGAACTGCGGCGTTACCGTCAGCAGCTTTACGGATGATTCCGCTATCATCTGAAGTGAAGCGCGAGCTGTTTCACGGAAAGCTGAGCAGTGACATGGCCGCAGGAGTATCTGTTGTATAACCTGAAAAAATCCATCCCCGATTTATTCATAAATCAGCACCTTGTGTTAAGGATAGTCGGGATAAATAACTGTTTGCACTGAAAGTCAAATCTCAACCTTCGGGAGGCAAGTCGTGAAAGTTTACACCACAGACAAGATCCGAAATATCGCTTTGATTTCACATGCAACGGTCGGGAAAACAACACTTGCAGAAGCCTTGCTCTACGCCTCAGGGGCGATTACCCGCATGGGCACAATCGAAGACGGGACCACCCAGTCGGATTACCATGAAGATGAAATTGAGCGGCAATTTTCCATCTCTACGACCCTGCTGAACAGTGAATGGAAAGATCGTAAGATCAATATCATCGACACTCCCGGGTATCCCGATTTTCATGGCGAGGTGAATGGCGCCATGCGGGCTGCGGATACCGGCATCGTGCTGATCAATGCTGTTGCCGGCGTCGAAGTCGGCACCGATGCTGTTTATCGTACCGCCCGTGAACGCGGCGCGGCTATCGTCTGGTTTGTCAACCGCTGTGATAAGGAGCACGCCGACTTCAATGCTGCCGTCACTTCGATCTCCGAGTCATTCAGCACACGTGCTATTCCGCTGCAGATTCCGGTTCAACCCGGCGAAGCTTTCAGCAAAATCATCGACCTGCTGGCGATGAAGCTGGTGAGTTATGACGAGAACGGTAAGAGTACCGTTGCCGATATCCCGGCTGATTTACAGGCAGAAGCCGAAGCAGCACGGGAGCAGCTCGTCGAGGCGGTGGCTGAATGTGACGATGATCTGCTGGAGAAATTTTTCGATTCCGGAGAGTTGAGCGATGATGAGCTGCGGACGGGCCTGCGCACGGGTTTAGCTGAGGAAAAGATATCGCCGGTTCTGTGCGGAGCAGCGGCCAAAGGCTACGGCGCGGACCTGCTGCTCGATTTTATCGCCGACTACTGCCCGGCGCCGGACGCGCGCGGCACAATCACCGGCACGCGGCCGAACTCTGATGAGGAGGTTTCGTTCCCATGCACCTCGGATGCCAGCCTGGCAGCGCTGGTTTTCAAAACCATGTCTGAACGCCACCTCGGTGAATTGAGCTTTTTTCGGGTGTTCTCCGGTACCCTCGATGCCGGCACCGAAGTGTTCAACTCGAGCCGTAATGTTACCGAGAAAATCGGCCAGATTTACGTCATGAACGGAAAAAACCGTTCGGATATTGCAAAGCTCGTCGCAGGCGATATCGGCACAGCGGTGAAATTGAAAGATACGCATACAGGCAACACACTGTGCAGCAAGTCCGATCCCATCGTGCTGCCGGAAATCAAGTTTCCCGAGCCGGTCATCCGTGTGGCACTGGAATCGAAAACCAAAGGTGATGAGGATAAAATTGCCAATGGCCTGTCCACGTTGCACGAGGAGGACCCCTCCTTTATCGTCACCGTTGATCCGGAGCTGCATCAGACCATCCTCGCCGGCCAGGGCGAGCTGCACTTCGATGTCATCATCAAGAGACTGAAGGAAAAATACGGCGTTGAGGTCGATCTGGTCGAGCCAAAGATTCCGTACCGGGAAACCATCCGCGGTTCGTCACAGGGCCAGAGCAAATACAAAAAACAGAGCGGGGGGCGCGGCCAGTATGGCGATGTGCACCTGAAACTGGAGCCCATGCAGCGCGGAGAAGGCTTTGAGTTTGTCGATGAAATCGTCGGTGGTGTTGTACCGGGGAAATACATTCCTGCTGTGGAAAAAGGTGTGCGCGAGGCTATGGACCAGGGCGTGATCGCCGGTTATCCGGTGGTGGATGTGCGAGTGCGGCTCTATGACGGCAGCTACCACTCCGTGGACTCCTCGGATATGGCGTTCAAAATCGCCGCATCGATGGGTTTTCGCAAGCTGTTCAAAGAAGCAAACCCTGTGCTGCTTGAGCCGATTTACGATGTCGAAGTACGCGTGCCCGAAGAGTTCATGGGCGATGTGATGGGGGATATCTCCAGCCGGCGCGGTAAAATTCAGGGCATGGAGGCAGAAGGGCAGTTCCAGCTCATCAAAGCCAAGGTGCCCCTTTCCGAGCTGTATAAATACTCCACCAAACTGCGTTCCCTGACCCAGGGCAAGGGCCTGCACCGGCGCAAATTCTCGCATTATGAAGAAATGCCCGGCGATGTTCAGGCCAAGCTGGTGGCTGAGTATGAAGCCGCGCGCGAGCAGGGCAGCTGATCCGTTTCGCTGACCAGGCCGGAATGCCAGCTTCTGGTGCGTACAGCACGCTCTGGCATACCGAATTTATAGAACCCAAAAGCCCCGTAAACTACGGGGCTTTTTTTTCATCTTTTTTGATATCATCCCAGACCGCATCGAGTTCTTCCAGACTGGCGTGTTCCATTTTTTTACCATTGAGCCGGAATTTCTCCTCAACGCCTTTGAACCGGCGGATAAATTTGTTCGTGCCGGCGCGCAGGGCGTCTTCCGGGTTGATATTCAGGAAATAGCCGATGTTCGAAGCAACCAGCAGCAGATCGCCGTACTCTTCAGCGATATGTGCGGCATCCCCGGAAGCGATGGCTTCCTTCATCTCATCCAGCTCCTCGTGCAGCTTATCGATGACATAGCTGATATCATCCGCCCCGAATCCGACTGTTGCTGCTTTCTGCTGCACGCGGTAAGAACGCGCCAGGGCTGAGAGATGCTCCGGTACTCCATCGACGACAGACTTTTTGCCCTCCTTGCGCTTGCTCTGCTCCCAGTGGCTTTCCTGCTGGCGGGCGGAATCGATTTTGACGTCACCGAAGACGTGGGGGTGCCGGTCGATCATCTTTTTGATCAGCGTATCCAGCACGGTAGCGATATCAAAGCGCCCTTCCTCCTGCGCGATGCGGGCGTGGAACACCACCTGAAAAAGCACGTCCCCGAGCTCGCCCGGAAGCGCCTGCCAGTCGCCCTTGTCGATGACTTCGAGCACTTCGTAGGTTTCTTCGAGCAGGTACTGGCGCAGGCTTTCGTGGGTTTGTTCTTTGTCCCACGGGCAGCCATTTTCGCCACGCAGTGTATCCATGATTTCGATCAGACGTTCGAATTTTTTGCCAATAGACATGGTGTCCTCCCGGGAAAAACTGAAAAATTTTGTTGAATGCTGTAAGCCCTCTCGTTACACCGCTCCTGCGGTGTAACGCTCCCGCTCCAGCGGTGTAACGCCGCTTTTGCCGCTCCAGCGGCCGAGCACAGGCGGAACGAGATGTCGCCTATTTCGTAGGTCCGTACCCATACCGGGAGATTCCGGCATCAGAGTAAAATTGGCGGCTTTGGGCGTGCTGAAGCGCGCACTACGAACGGTTTGTCTCGTACACCGCTCCTGAGGTATGAAATGGACATAGAAGAACCACAATATAACCGATCATCAGCAGGCCTCAAAGTGCTTTTTGTTGGACAGTGATCACGAAGACTGGGGCCACCATTGTCCTGTCCGGGCTGGTTTTCTGACATAAAAGAGCACGCCTCCACACCCGGTAATCACGGTGGATTTTATCATTCGCGTAAAATCAATTGCTGATATGAGGGAAAAATTGTATTTTATCCTGAAAATTTATCCCGGCTGTCCATGCGCGAAAGATAATTTGAGGAAAACGGGATAAGCAACTCGCAGCTCTCCCGCTGTTTCACCCCCGACTTTTATACACAAATGAGTGCTACGCGGAGGGAAGGTCGGGAAAACTGAAAAATTTGTTTCGATGACGCGTCTTGCCTGGTCCAAGAATTTTTCAGGGTACGCGAAATCATTTTTACCAACAGGGCGGGTTATAGAAACAGGTGTGCAGGTTATTTGTGCACGCCTAATGGCTGCCCGAATTTTTTCGGTTAGCGGATGAATTGTATCGACGAGGTTTGCCATGTTATTCCCGGCACGTTCACCGAGGAAATTTGAGTATAAACCGCGGTATTATGACCCGGAGAAAGAAGAGCAGGAAGCTGCGGAAGAGAAGGGGGAGCCGCGCATCAGGTTTCGCCATCTGCGCAGGCGCGGGGCAGTAAAAAAGTCATCCATGCGGCGTTCCCTGCTGATGTTGATTCTGGTATTTTTTGCTCTCTGGTACCTGTACGATCTTGCCCGCGAAGCCCCCATCGAGGTGGAATCCATCCAGCTTGAGGACGTCAGTCCTGAGGCCAAACGGCCGTGAGCGAAGGCGGGTTTTCGTGTTTTGCGGGCGAAAAATGTTGAATGAGTCTATTCCGCTTTCCATGCATGAAGAGCTGTTTCCTCACTAAAGCGGTGTAAAAGGACGTGTCATGCCACACAAGCAGTTCGGCAACTATAATATCTGGTATCCGCGCTTCTTTGTTGACCTGGCGCAACTGTTCCATTCACTGGAAATCAGGCTCAAACTCAGCCTGATCATCGCGTTTATCGTCATCGTGGTGGTCATTCTGTTCAGCATGCCGGTTTTGATCCGGCAGGAGCAGATTCTTTCGGAGCGGGTAGATGAAACCAGCCGCCTGATCGCCAACAAGCTGATGCACGATGTCCGGGATATCATTCTGTTTGAAATAGCGGATGTGCCTTCGAACCGGGTGGATGGATCGATTGAGGAGCAACTCGGCTTGCTGTTCCGTACCGAGCCTGAGGGGTTGGAGTTTGCCTTTGTTTTGGATAAAAAAGGCAAGCTCACTGTCGAGCCCTACGATTTTGCCGAAAAGCTCTCGCTCGATGAAGAGAAACAGCAGCGCCTGCTGCAACTGCAGGAGTTCCGCCGCGGGACGAACGAAAAATATATCGAATACTATTATCCTGTCAAGGTACGCAAATCCTCATCGACAGATATCACTATCGGCGTGGTCGGTCTCGGATTTGCAAAATCGACGGTGCAGGCGCCGATCAACCGGACCAAGGGCATCATCTATTCCACGGGTCTGGCGGTGATCGTGATTTCGGTGATGGTGATCTATTTTATCGCCTCGAAGATGGTGAATCAGTTGATCGAGCTCGCGGATGCGGCGCGCCAGGTCGGTATGGGCAACCTCGAAGTGCAGGTGCCGACACGGGGCACCGATGAGCTCGGCCAGCTTGCCAGGGAGTTCAACAACATGGTGCGTCATCTGCGCGAGAAACTGCAGATGCAGAAGTTTGTCTCCCGGCTGACGGTGCAGATGATTCAGGAAAGCGAGGGCAATAAGCCCCGGCTGGCTCAGAGCGAACGCCACGATGTCACGATTCTTTTCTCCGATGTGCGAAATTTCACCACTATGGCAGAAAAGCTGGAGCCGGAAAAAATCGTACAGTTGATCAACGTTTACTTTCAGCTTCAGACCGAGCTGATAGAAAAGTATGGCGGCGTTGTCGATAAATTCATGGGCGATCAGATTATGGCGATTTTCCCCACGGGCAACATGTTGCAGAACGCGGTGTCGGCCGCGGTGGAAATTCAGCGGGCAATGCGAAAAATGAATAAGGAACGTTCCATGCGCGGAGAAGTTATACTTGAAGTCGGTATTGGCATCAATCATGGCCCGGCAGTTTTGGGAAACATGGGGTCCAGCCACCGCATGGATTACACGGTTATCGGTGACGTCGTCAATATCGCCTCGCGCCTGTGTTCGATAGCGCGCGCCGGACAGATCATCACAGCCATGGGGCTGGTCAACAATCTGAACGGTAAATATGCTACCACGCGCCTGCAGCCGATCATCGTTAAAGGTCGGAGCAAACATGTGGAAATTTGCGAGGTGGACTACGACCGCAACGTGATTATGTAGCCTGGGTGTTTCTCACTGCCATCTGGCAGGCGTAAGCTGCGTGCACAAATTCAGACCTCAGAGCTCCCGGGAGAAGCCAGCGCTTGCCACCCGTCGTCCACCAGGGCGGGGCAGATATGGATAGAATGGTTTTACCGGATCACACCTCCGTCGCAGGAGGCTGTTCATCAGAAACGCAATCGATAAGAGAAGTATGATTCCAGTCGTCACGCACAACTCCAGGAAATTGGTGCTCTTTCTGATCTGCCTGCTTGCGCCCTGGAAGCTGGCTGCCCAGTCATTGATGCAGGCTGATGCTTCCGGAGCCCGTGCAACCGGATTGGGAAACCAGGTGCTCTCCTCGATGTTTTCGCCCTTTGCCGCGCAAGGGAACCCTGCAGCTCTGGCCCTGATGCGTACGGCCGGGTTTCAACTGATCTCGAACCGTCCTTTCGGGTACAGTTTCCTCGGAGCGTCAAATTATTATCCCGGTATCGGTAGTGCTGCTTTTTCCATCTCCGGCTATCATCTCGGTGATGCTGGCCTGGATGTGGAGCGCGCCACGCTGGCTTTTGCCCGCTCCGTGACCGACTATCTCCTCGCCGGAGCCGCTCTGCACGTCAACTCCATCGAACGCGACGGGTTTGCTACTTTTTCTCTCAGTGCTCTTTTCCTGCCATCGATTACCCGCAATCTGATCGAGATGATCCGCACCTCTGCTCTGCCATTTAATCCCGTGCTGCCACCGAATCGCTTCGCTTTTGGCATCACTGTCCAGGACCTGCCTTTTTCAAACCGCACTCTGCGCTCCAATGTCGAATTCGGTGTGCATTATCGTCTGGCCGAAAATGCCGGCCCCGCAGTGCAGGCGGCTTATATTACCGATGGCCGGGAGGGCCATTTTAAGCTCGGCCTTGCCGTCCCGGTGTCAAAATATTTCACCGCTGTTGCCAGTGTGGAAGATTTTACCAGCTCACGCAGCGGTTTTGGCGTGGTAGTCCATACTTTACGCAATCAGCTCGACGTGGTCTATTCCGTTGCCAGCCAAACCCTGCGGGTTGATTTTGCCGTGCAGCTCGGCAAGAGCCCACGCCAGCGAGCGGAGGCCCACAAGTGGCAAGCCGTGGACCTGGCGCGCAAGGGGGCATACAGCCAGGCTATGGGTGAGGTCGGGCACTCCCTCAGTTTTAACCCTGTGGACCCGGCAACTATACAGTTGCGCAGTTGGCTGAGCGGCAAAATCCATGAGCGCGTCCGGCAGATCGAAGGCCTGTTTGACACGGCTGATTCTCTGGTCGCCCGCGGCCGCTATGTGAAAGCGAACCTGACGCTACTCGATGTGTTGCAGATCGATCCGTACAACAAACAGGCAAAATGGAAGCTGAAACAAATAGCCGCCAATGTCGATGCGCAGGTGAAGCAACTCGCCCGCCTGGCGGTGCAGGCCTACGAGCAGAAATCGTACGACCGGGCCCGGGTTGCCTTTGATACGATTTTAAAAGTGCGCCGTGATAACAAGGTGGCTCGTTATTATGCTGCCAAGCTGGATGATTACTACAAACAAGAATCTGAAAAACTCTACCTGCGCGGCCGTGGATATTTCCGCCAGAAAAACTATCGCATGGCGATCGCCTCATTCGAAGAAGCGCTGAACGTTTATCCGGAAAACAGCGAGGCAAAGCAGTTCCTGCAGCAGGCACGGGTGGCTCTCGATGAGCAGCAACAGGAGACAGAACGCCATCTTGCCAACGCTTATCGCTATTCGCGCAATAACGATTTATATCGCGCTTATCAGAGCTATGCCCGGGTGCTGGAGTATGATCCGAATAACCACGAGGCGATCCGGCAAACGCGTGTTTTGCGGCCGAGGGTGAAAAAATATATCAGCAATCTGGTGGCGGCAGGCAAGAAGGCGTTTTCGGCCAAAGAATACGACAAAGCCAGACGGATTTTCAAAACCGTTCGTGAGCTGGACCCGGACCGGCGGGATGCAGGCAGATACCTGGCTCTGATCGATCGTAATGTCCGCCGCCTTGTTGATGCGGCTCTGCAGCGCGCGGAGAGCTATTATAAACAGAAGCAATGGAAAAAAGCTTATGAGGAATATGGCCGCGTACTGCAACTGGACGCCGGCAATGAGACCGCACGCTCGATGCGCGAAACAGCGCTGGCGCGTATGGGGATCGATCATGAGCTGCAGCAGGCAGACAGCCTGTTCGCTGCTGGTGACTTCCACCAGGCGCTGCGGGAATATCGACGCCTGAAGAAAAATGGCATCGGCAACATGCGCGAAATGGACAGACAAATCGCCCGCTGCCTGGAAAATCTCAGCGATGAAGTCGAGAAATATTATACAGCCGGGATCGAGTACTATACCTCAGAGTATTATAAACGCGCCATCGAGGAGTGGAACAAGGCGTTGGAGATCAATCCGGAACACGCGAAAGCCCTGGAGTACAAGAAAAAGGCTGAACAGCGGCTGCTGGCCCTGAGCCGCCTGGAGTGAGAGAACCCCTGGTTCAGTACGCGCCCGCTTCCCGGGCCGTGCCCGCATCCCACTTTGCTGAACGGTATGAAGTGGCAGAGTTTAAAGACATCATTAGTATTGTCATCTTGCAATTAAACGCAGTTAAGTCTGGCTGTTGAAAAAAACATGAATTTTTCAGGCTACAGGAATCCAACAGTGCGAAAAAAACGCTCCATCGCATCCGCTATCGCCGCCTGCATCGTTATCCCCCTGCTGTTACAGTCCTGCGCTTACTACAACACCTATTATAACACCAAAAAATACTACAAAGAAGCCCTGGCCGAGCATAAAAAGCGAACCGGCAGCCAACCGACCAGCCAGGAGCGCCAGAAGTTCGACAAGACTATCAAGCAGGCGAGCAAGGTGCTGCAGTTTTATCCTGACAGCAAGTATATCGATGACTCGCTGATGATCCTCGGTGAGAGTTTTTACCACCTTGGCCAGTACCGAAAGGCAGAACGCAAGTTTCTCGAACTGCTCAGTCTTTTTCCGGACAGCGAATATGCCTCATCAGCAAAGCTCTGGCTGGCTAAAACCCATGTACAGATGAAACAATATGACGAAGCTGAAACAGCGCTGCGCACGTTGATCGATTCCAGCAAAGATGGTCGCCTCCGCGATGAGGCGCGCTACTGGCTGGCGGAATGTTATCGCTCCCAGGATCAGTTGCAGCGTGCTGCTGAAGAATACAGACGGGTGGTGGAGCGCATCGATGATGATGAGTTGAGGTTTGATGCGTTGATGCAGCTCGGCCGGTTATACCTCGAGCTGGAAAAATACGATGTCGCGGCTGAAAGTTTTGAACTGGCTGGCAAACGCGCGCGCACGCCTGATCGTGAGTTTGAAGCCAACCTGGAGTATGGACGGGCGTTGTCGCGTGCCGGCCGTTATGATGATGCTATCCGTGTCCATACCGAGGCGATCGACCGCTTTTACAGCCAGAAAAATCTCGGTGATGTCAAGCTGGAGCTGGGATTTATTCTCGACGAGGTCGGCGATACCACCAAAGCCCATGAGTGGTATCGTGTTGTCATCGAAGAGCACCCGCGCACCGAGGCTGCAGCCGGGGCGTATCTCAAACTGGCTGAGTTTGAAGAATTGCAGAAGCGCGAATACAAACGTGCCCGTGACCTTTATCTCAAAGCCAAACAGCAGCGGGTACGCAGCGATTATGCCCGCGAAGCCGATGCGCGCGCCAAGCACCTGAAAACTCTGATCAAGACTCTCGACGAAATTGCTTATCTCGGCAAAACCATCGATAACCTGCAGAACAAAAAAGATACCGCCCCGGATGACGAAGACCCTGCCCTCGCCGATGATTCTGCCCTGAAAAAGCGGGCCGATGAAGCCAGAAAGAAAACCACCAGAAAAAAGCCCAAAACCAGATCGCGCAAAAAGAAACTCACTATCGAAGACGTTGACAGCCTGAAGATCGAATTGGCGGGTAAGAAGATTCTGCTGGCTGAAGATTATCTGTTTACCTATGATGAGCCAGATTCCGCGATCAACCAGTATCTCGGTATTCTCTCAGACTACAGCAGCCCGGAACAGCGTGCGCTGGCTTTTTATGCGATTGCCTATATCTTGAAAAACCTGCGGACTGAAGAGACGATGCAGGACAGCATCTATCAGTTGCTGGCGCTAAAATATGCCGATACACCCCAGGGGCGGGCTGCACGCCGGGAGCTCGGTCTGGATGATGAAGGTAACAGCGCAGGTGATTTCGACGACCTCTACCTGACCGCGGAACGGCTGCTTTTCGATCGCCGGCAGCCGGATCAGGCTGTCAAAATTCTCGACCAGCTCGTTGACCGCAGCCCACCCGAAGACGAAGCCCCGAAACTGCTTTATGCCATGGGCTGGGCGTGGGAAAATCAGCTCTATGATTACGACCGTGCTTATGAATTGTATAAAAAGCTGACCGAGAAATTTCCAAAATCGAAATACGCCAAAGCCGTGCGCAAAAAGGTCGCAGCAGTTGATAAGGAGCGTAAGCGCAAGGAAGATGAGCTGAAAAAGAAGCAGGCTGCCCAGGCCGCGCTGGACAGCACGTCGGCGGATTCATCCACTATGCGGCTGAACACCGGGACTGCGGAAACAACTGCCCCTGCGGACAGTCTGACTGAGCGTTTGAAGAAAAGACCGCAGGAAAGCAGCGATTTAAAAAAGAAAATCAATCTGAAAACAAAGGGGATTGGCACGAAAAAGAAAAAGAGTGAGCTGTAGTTTTGTTCGCAGGCAGGAATACGGGGGCGGTTCCTGGAAATGATGGAGGAGAGGAAATGAGCGACAAGAAAAGCCGTCGTATTGCCGGCAACGAGGGGGAAATACGCCTGTCCCGGCAGGAGTATGGCACGCCATGTATCGAAGCCACGACCCTCGAAGACGCCCTGTTCGGCCTGGGTTATATGCACGGCACCGACCGCCAGGTGCAGATGTGGCTGATGAAGGTGATCGGCCGCGGGCTGGCTTCGGAAAAATTGCAGGGTGACGATGATCTCATCGCCATCGATCGCTTCATGCGCTGGCTCAACCTCGGCGGTGCCGCAGCTACTGAGCTTCCCCTGGTCTCAGAACAGGACCGCCACACGATCGACGCATACGTCGCCGGTGTCAACCGGGCGACTGAGGGCAAAATCCCTTTCGAGTTCCGCCTCGCCGGCTACAAGCCCGATGCCTGGACTGCCGAAGACGTACTGCTTGTGGCGCAGATGATCGCGTTTGTCGGTCTGGTACAGACCCAGGCGGAATCCGAAAAGTGGATCATTCAGATGCTGCAGAACGATGTGCCGCCGGCACACGTCAAAGAGCTGTTTCCCTACCTGAGCGATGACATCCCCGCTGACTTGATCACTATCCTCAAAGAACTGAAGGGCATTCAGAACATCATCCCCGACACTGTGGTTTGGAAAAACATCGTGCCGGCATTTTCTGCCAGCAACAACTGGGCGATCTCAGGCAAAAAAACTGCCTCGGGCAAAGCGATCTACTGCAGTGATCCGCACCTTGGGCTGCAACTGCCGCCGGTGTGGTATCCTGTGACGCTCAAATGGCAAAAAAACTATGTCTTCGGTGCTACGGTGCCCGGCGTGCCCGTGGTTCCCATCGGCAGGTCCCGCCGTATCGCCTGGGGGCTGACCTATGGCACGGCAGATGTGTGCGACTATTTCATCGAGGACGTCAAAGACGGCAAATTCCGCCGCGGCGATTCCTGGCACGAGTTTACCGTGCGCGAGGAGGTTATCCGCCCGAAAAAGAAGGCCCCGCTGACGCTGCGCATTTATGAAAATGAACAGGGCACCCTCGAAGGCGAACCTGAGCAGGATGGCTATTATCTCAATATGGCTCAGGCCACGCGGGTTTACCCCGGAACCATGGCTTCGAGCATCGACGGCTTTTTCGGCCTGTTGCGGGCGGATGACAGCCGGACAGCTATCGACTGTTTCAAAAAGCTGCGTTTCATGCCGGGCAACTGGATCGTTGCAGATAGCGAGGATAATATCGGCTACCAGCTCGCGGCCTCGGTGCCGAAGCGCCGGGATGGGGCCTCCGGGCTGCTGCCGCTGAGGGCGTGGCAGCCTGAGGATGCCTGGCAGGGACTTGTGCCACCGGAGCAGTTGCCGGCCCAGTTCAATCCACCCCAGGGTTTCGTGCACACAGCCAATGATGATAAAAATCATCTCGCAAAGCTGAACGCGATGACTGTGCCCATGTCAGCATGGCGGGCGCAGCGTATCGAGAAGCTGATTTCAGAAGGCGAACGGTTCACACCGGAGGATATGCAGCAGATACATTATGATCGTGTATCTGCGCAGGCACAGGCATTTATGCAGATCATTCGCCCGTTGCTTCCGGATACGGAGAACGGCCGCCTGCTGCGGGATTGGGACTGCCGCTACAGCGCGAACTCTCTTGCGGCCACGCTGTTCGAACGCATCTATTTCGAGCTGATAGAGCGCGTTTTCGGCGAAAATGGTTTCGGGCGGGATGTGATGGAAGTGGCGCGGCAGGAAACCGAGTTGTTCGCTATGCTGCATGGCAACTTTGATGCTGTGCTCCTGCAGGAGAAGTCGCTGTGGTTTGGCGAACGCAGCCGTGATGACTGGTTCCGCGAGGCCATCGAAGCTGCGCTGCAGCTTCCGCCGGAGCGCCATGGGGACACACGCAAGCTGCTGGTACAGAATATGTTTTTTGCCGGCAAATTGCCTGCCTTTCTGGGGTTCGATCAGGAGATCGAGCACATCGGCAGCCGGGCAACGATTCCGCAAAGCCAGTTTTTTTACACAGGCGGGCGACCGGCTTCTTTCGCTGCGACGTTCCGGATGATCACTGATCTCGGAGATGATGCCGTGCGCTTTAACCTTGCCGGCGGCAGCTCTGACCGGCGGTTTTCTGCTTTTTATAAATCCGGGCTTGCCGACTGGCTCGCAGGCCGGTATGCGCATATCGACCTGGAATGAAGCGCGCGGGCTGGAAGAATATGGGCTGCGGGTAAAGAAGGCCCGCAGCACCCGAGACGGGAAGAAAACGAAAGCGCCGGGTTCACCACCGGGGCCGGAATGATGAATGACGACTATGTGGAGGAGGAAGCGTGTCTTTTAAAAATCTCGGCAAGCGCGCGATGGTAGCGTTTGTCTTTGGCCCTGTGGTGCTGGCCGCAAGCTGGTTTGGCGGGTGGTGGTTTTTCGCGTTGATGCTCATCATCGCCGGAATGGCTGGTTTTGAGTTTCAAAACATCCTGCGCGCCAAGAAAGCGCAGCCCGCAGTCTGGATCAATCTCGCCCTCATACCGGTCGTGTTTATGGCGGTGTACACGGGAGAGTTTGCCTGGCTTGTGCCGGCCATCGCCGGCTGGGGAATTCTGGTGCACCTGCTGGTTTTGTTCGATCGCAAGCGTTCGCCTGTTGCGGATATGGGGGCCAACACCCTCTATCTCGTGTATATCGTCATCCTGTACGCCTTTATGCTGGCGTTGCGGCAGCTTCCGGTTTATCTCGGCCTGCCGTACCGCTGGGGTGGGGAGTGGGTAATTCTCATGCTGGCCGCAACCTGGCTGTGCGATACATTCGCGTATTTTATCGGAACGCGGTTCGGGAAGCACAAGCCGGTCCCTACGGTCAGCCCGAATAAATCTACCGAAGGCGCAGTCGGAGGTATCGTTGGTGCAGTGCTCACAGCTCTGGCCTGCCAGGCGACCTTTGCAACCAGTCTGAGCAGTGGCCAGGCCGTCGTTGTGGGGCTGATCATCGGCGTGTTCGGGCAGCTCAGCGATCTGGTAGAGTCGATGTACAAACGCGATGCAGATATCAAGGATTCTTCGGAACTTTTGCCGGGCCATGGTGGCATCCTGGACCGTTTTGACAGCGAGCTGCTCGCTGTACCGCTGGTGGTGTTTTATCTGTACGTCGTGATGTCTTAACCCCAGCTCACGGCCTGAGGAATGTGCCCGTACATCGGAGAAACGTGTCATATCCCGCGGTTGGGGCAGCTACACACGCTCAAGTTAGAGCGTTGTATGCCCCGGCAGGGGAGAGGCCACAAAGGTGGCGTGCTTTTGTTTCGGAAGAATGACGTGCTGATGTACGGCCGCCATCAGCGTCGCAGTTACGGCAGGGTCAGTATGCCGTTTTGCAGGACGGTCCTGCCGTCTATGCTGAGCGTGGGGGAGAGCATGATAGCTTTGGCGTGAACGGTGAGAGCGCTGTTTTTGTTGTCATAACTGCCGATAGCCACGGTGGCACTGCCCTGCACTTTGACGTCCTCGATACTCGACTTGCCGAACTCTGCATCGAAGTTGGTGCCAAAGCTGAATTCGACTACAGAGCGGCCCTGGCCGCTTCGGTTGCGCAGCGCTTTGCGCAGGTTTTCCGCCGTTGCGCTGTTGCCGCGAATCTGCTTGACAAGCCCCTTGCTGACGATGAGCTGTGCAGCTTCTGGTTTCTTGCCGTTGCCCGGAACCAGTTGCACGGTGATGCGTCCTTCCACGCTGCCCTGTTCCGGCCGGATGCGAACCTCTCCTGCAGGCAGAGAACAGAAATTACCATGCCCGTTAATCACTCCGGTGTCTGCAATCCCTTTGCGTCTCTTTATCGACATGGTCACCTGCGTGTCATCCGGCGTATGCAGGTGCAGCCGGTTGCCGATAGAGAGCAGGTCGGATATTTTGTTCGTGCTGTTGGCCAGTCTGGTAAAGTCCGTATCCATCCAGCGGTTAAAGGTGCTTTGACTGGCTGTGCTGATGCAGAGTACGCGCAGGTTGGGATAGGCGCTGAGGGTGTCGTGCAGTTGATGCGCATTGAGCTCCGAATCGATGAGAATCAGGGTATTGATGGTATGGAGCAGGGCATTGAGCTCAGCCGGTACAGTGCCTGTCCGGAGAACATGCATCGGTGTCTGCAGAAAAAAAACACGGCTTTGGCTGCTCATGGCAATTTCATAAAACACCTCTGCCAGCGAACGCGCCTGGCGGCCGCTGAGAATAAGAAGGGAGTCATCTGGCCTGACAAGAAGGCATTTCTCCAGGCATGTGCGCGAAGATTTTCTTATTCGTTGGTTCTTCAAGAGTCGCCCAAAGTTGAGTGTTCAGGTGATCGTTAACCTGAAAATTTCAAAGTTCGGAAGTTTTCTGGTTATATGCTTAACTCAGCACGGGTGCATTTTTTCAGCTAGTTTGCCTGGCAACAGCTCGTGCCTGCACAAGAACGCTCATTCCGGTTCCCCTCAGGGGAAAACCGAAATCTCTCTGACTCAGGCACGTGCCAGAAAAGATGAGATTCCGGCACTTCGCTTCGCCTGGCCGGAATGACAGATGTCGGTATCTGAGCCACGCCCGGTTTGGCCGAATTTTTTCCGGTTGTGGGCTGTGCCGGAAACGGAGCAGACAGAAAAACAGCCGTGCGGCACTCGTATGTGACTTGCCCGGGAAAGAGACACTTTTCATTGTAAAATTTCCCGCCATTTTTTAGTGCAGGCAGAAGGAGACACTGACTCGTCAGAGAGCTGCCTGGTAAATAACGATGTCCCGGGGGCGTAACGTACTGGTTCCGTCAGGAGTGATTTGTCGGTGAAGGCTTGTTCAGAGCTTTTGCAGAAACTCTCCCCTTGGCCTGCGGGCAGGCCTTTTGCAAAAGAATCTTTCCCGTTGCATGAAAAACACTGCGCCGTGCGCCGAAGCAGCGGGATGGTGGCCGAAAAATTCGCTTTCAGAAGCCTGATGCAGAAAGTTTGCAGAATCAGGCAGATGGTTCGGGTTAATGAATGATTCGGAGTAAGAGCAAATGATCACACCGGCGACACCGTGGCAGGTTCGATTTTGGTACGATGTGAGAGGACACCCAGTCTCAAATGGGCTGTTAAAATATCATTCCGGTGAAACAATGTCAAGCAAAAGTTCGGCGAGATGCGGTTGTCATGGGGGAAATACGTCATCTGTCCCATGGGGCGTCATCGCGTGTGTGGTAGGGGAATGAAGATGTGTTTTCCTCCTCTCGTCACACCGCTCCCGCGGTGTGACGCCCTTGTTGCCGCTCC
>WFTM01000077.1 GCA_015485525.1 Candidatus Zhuqueibacterota bacterium
CATAAAAATGCGGCGAAAAAGATTCATGGTTGGTTCTCCGGTATTGCGGGAAACTGTGTTCGCACGCTCTCTCCGTCTCCGGCAAGGGGGGCCCTGATTGCTCGGTAGCTTTCCCCGGTGCCACTCTCCATAGGAATATACTGACATTCGTCGATGAATTCAACCCGCGCGACCAGCGCACGCTTTCGGTGGAGGAGTATCTCGTTTCACTCGAGGTACTGCCGCCGGAGAAGTGTGGCGAGCAAAAACTTCGAAGGGGAACAGGCCCGGCCCGCAGCCGGGCCTGGGGAATGTGGGGCCCAAGACTGCCGCGGCAGTTGCAGTAATGTAGGAATACAAGATCGGTGTGAGGCGATGAGGTCTTTGGCAGTGCCGAGTTCCTCAGATGATCCCCCGCTGCTGCTGATTTTTCATGCGCTGGTCAGGCTCTGTTTGGAAGTGAATTTTTATTACCGTATCTTCAAACTTTGCCGGGCCGTGGCATTTCGGTTATCTTTCCTGCGGAATGGCCGAGCAGGACCGTGGGGAATTCACCCATTTTGCGCAAAAGCGTGAGCGAGGAGAAAATGCCTGTGAAAAATATCGCAACCGAGGTGATTCATGCGGGTGAACCCCACCCACGGGTTGGGGGCGCTGTCTGCCTGCCCATCTTTCAGTCGGCCATGTATGAGACCGGCACCGCGACCAGTTATCATGATATTCAATACATTCGTCTGAACAATACGCCAAACCATATCGCCGTACAGGATAAACTCGCTGCCATAGAAAATGCCGAAGCCGCTGTGGTCACGGCCAGTGGTATGGCGGCGATCTCCACCGCTCTGCTGGCCGTGCTGCGCGTCGGCGACCACGCGCTGTTTCAGAATACGCTTTACGGTGGTACCTATGATTTTGTCACCAAAGACCTGGAAGGGTTTGGTATCAGCTATGATTTCATCGATTCAGACGCACCGGATACATGGGCGGAGAAGTTGCGCCCGGAAACGAAGGTGATCTATGTTGAATCGATGAGCAACCCGTTGTTGCAGATCGGTGATCTGGAGTCCATCGCTGTATTCGCCCGCGAAAACGGCCTGATTTCGATGATCGACAACACTTTTCCGAGCCCGTTTAACTTCAGGCCGGTGGAGTGGGGCTTTGATCTGTCGTTGCACAGCGGAACGAAATATCTCAACGGACACTCCGATATCGTCGCCGGGGCGGTTGCTGGCTCGAAAGAGCTGGTGGAAGCAGTTAAGAAGAAGCTCGACCATCTCGGCGGCAGTTTGGACCCGCATGCATGCTTTCTGCTGCATCGGGGCATGCGCACTCTGGCTGTGCGCATGAAACAGCACAACGTCAACGCTCTGACCCTGGCGCGTTTTCTCGAAAGCCACCCGCGCGTGCTCACGGTGAACCATCCGGGTCTGGCCTCGCATCCGCGCCACATGCGCGCCGCCGAGCTCTTTGATGGATACAGCGGCATGCTCAGCTTTGAAGTGGATGGCGGTGTCGAAGCTGCGGATGAAGTGATCGAACGCCTGCAATATCCCATTAGTGCTCCGAGTCTCGGTGGTGTGGAATCGCTGGTCACCCGGCCGGTTACCACTTCCCATTCCGGCCTGTCGGATGAAGAACTGCAGGCGGCGGGAATCTCCAAAAGCCTGATCCGCGTTTCTGTTGGAATCGAGGAAGCAGATGACCTGGTGCGCGATTTTGCCCGGGCGCTGGCCTGAGTATGCGCAGACTGTAAACAGCTAAAGCCGAATTTTCAAATTTATCATTTCAGGATATGGATCAACTCAGTTTTTTCACCAGTGCACTGGATATTTTTGAAGAGGGCGTGGCCTACCTCCACCGTCTTGAATTGGAGCTTGCGGAGACGAAAATTACCGAAGCGGTCGAAATCGACCCTGCGTTGACCAACGCGGAGTTTTATCTCGAAGTTATCCGCCGTTGTGGGGAATGGGGGCTGCGGAACGGCGCACCACCAGAGTATCTTTTCGCTGCGCGTAAGGAGATTTTCGAACAGCAGCGTGCTCTCGGCGGCACCAGTCCTCTGTTCACGGAAATTCTCAAAATCATCACCCGAAACGTGCAGCGCAACGATGAGCTTTTCACAATCGATGGCAGCGTAGCGGACTGCCAGCCATTTCTGCATGAGGCAGAATGTGTTCTGCGCGCCGGGCAGTATCAGCCTGCCTATCTCATGCTGCTCGATCTGGTGGAAAAATCAGGTGCCGACCTGCCGGCACGCTACTGGGGGTATCTCGGCGATGCTGCCATAGCCTATAACCGCAGATCGCGCGCTGACACCGCATATCTGCATTTACTCGCCCTGGCACCTCAGGATGTTGACTGGAGCACCTTCAGGCATCAGCGTCTGCGCGATCTGTTCGTTGAAACGGCGCACAACAACCCATCCGGTGCCGCCCTGTATCCGCTCTGGGCTTTCAACGTCTGGCTGCATGATGCCCTGGTTGTGCCCGAGGGCTTCCCGCTTCCCCTGCGTTTGCTGATCGCCCGGGAAAACGAATCCACCGAGAGCATGGCGGAACATGAGCGGTTGCAGCTTTTTTTTCTTTACGTGCTCAAAGAAGAAGCGAGTATAGATGCCTCCCCGGATACGGCCGGACGCCGGCAGATGCAGGCGCTGGCTCCACAACTGTTTGAGCTCTTCCTGCGCAAAAAAGCAGGCGAAACAGTGTGACCCCGATTTCTTGCTTTCGGATGGTATGCAGGAGAAAAACGCTGGCAAGCCCCTCGTGTATTTTCGTTCGCTTCCGATGAGAAAATAAACAGCCTGCACTTTTCTTCTGCAGAAGCGGTTTGACGAGATGAGTTCGGGAGTCCCTCGGTATATGTGTGGACTTTCGGAGCATGTGGTATTTCGTATCGCTTGTGGTATTGCCGCGCCGGTGCGGGGCAAAAGGGCCGTGACACCTCAGGAGCGGTGTGATGAGAGTGAGGGTGATGGGATGTTTGTAGTGCACGATTTATCGTGCCCGGAAGCCGCAAATTTACGGAAGTGCGAGAGTCCCTCGGTATAGTTGCGGACTTTCGGGGCTTGTGGTATTGCCGCGGGAGCGGCAAGAGGTACGTCACACCGCAGGAGCGGTGTGACGAGAGAGATGGCGGGTATAAGTTTTGTACAACAGAATTGCGACTGTTTCAGGGTTCAGGAGTACAGAAGATGAGTGGAAAACTGAAGGTCGGTATTCTCTTCGGAGGGCAATCAGCAGAGCACGAAGTTTCCCTGCAATCAGCCAAAAACATCATCGCAGCCATCGACCAGGCAAAATATGATATCGTGCTCATCGGGATCGACCGGGATGGGCGCTGGTATCTGCAGGAAGATGAGGACTTTCTGCGCGCAGAGGATGATCCCCGCCATATCGCCCTGCAGGTCTCCGGCCGGGAAATCACCCTGGCTGCGGGTGATCACGAAAAGCAGCTGATCCCGATCAGCGAGCCCGCGGATGCACGCCGGGTCGATGTTGTCTTCCCGGTTCTGCATGGCCCCATGGGTGAGGATGGCACGGTTCAGGGACTGCTCAAATTGGCGCAGATACCCTTTGTCGGCGGCGGTGTGCTCGGGTCAGCCGTGGGTATGGATAAAGATGTCATGAAGCGGTTGCTGCGCGATGCCGGCCTGCCAGTCGGTGCGTTCATCACGCTGCATCGGCACGAGCGCGCGAGGCTAACTTTTGCCGATGTGCACAGCGCGCTCGGCGTGCCGGTTTTCATCAAACCAGCCAACATGGGCTCCTCGGTCGGCGTACACCGTGCCGGCTCTGAAGAAGAGTTCGCGCAGGCCCTGGACGATGCCTTCCGTTATGACAGCAAGGTCGTGATCGAAGCCTTTATCGAGGGGAGGGAGATAGAGTGCTCGGTGCTGGGCAATGAACACCCTTCAGCTTCGGTGCCGGGCGAAGTGATCCCCTCGCATGCGTTTTATTCTTACGAAGCCAAATATCTCGATGAACACGGCGCAGCGCTGCGCATCCCGGCGGACCTGCCCGAAGCTGTCATCGCCCGGGTGCAGGAGCTTGCCGTCGCCACCTTCCAGACGCTGTGCTGTGAGGGCATGGCCCGCGTCGATTTTTTTCTGCGCGGTGATTCCGAGCTGATCGTCAATGAAATCAACACAATCCCCGGCTTTACACGCATCAGCATGTATCCCAAGCTCTGGGAAGCGAGCGGGTTACCCTACGCCACGCTCATCGAGAGGCTGATTACCCTTGCCCTGGAGCGCCACGAGCGAGACAGAAAACTGCGCTCGCGCGTTGACTTCTGATTCTTTCTTGCCTGCTGCAAAAAGTGTCACTGCTCGCACGTCTCCTCCGCGCCCCCGAAAAGCGGCGGCACCTCGCGGCACACTTCATAATGTATGGTCATATCGAGTTGAAATTTCAGGTCGAGAATCAACGGGCTGCTGCTGAATGTTGTCAGCTTGAGGGCAACCGAGCGGGTATCGTTTTCATTGCGCAGAACCTCTGAAAGAACATCAGCAAGACCACTGATTTCACTGGAGATGGTATTGTTGATACGTGTGAACACCAGGCTTCCCAGCGGAATCGGGAATTGCGGGAAGAGTTGCCGAGACTTGCCCGGCGTTGAGTAATAGCCTTCGAGGTTGATGAAGCTGGCCTGGCTTTCGGCATTTTCCGACACTTTCGCAGCGATGTTTTCGATGGTGACTTTGGTCACCCGCGCGTCCTGAGGCAGACTGACGGCATCGAGCAATTCCGCACGGGTGATGACCGTTTCCGGCAGGTCTTTGCGACCATTGACGCTGAATGTGTATTCCCGGTCCAGTTTGTAGGTGACAATGGTTTTGAACAGCCGGCTTTCGCATCCCGAAAGCAGGAGGGTGGCAGCCAGCAGCAGTAATCCGGTAGCTTTTTTCATCATTCGATCCAATTCTGTTCTTCGTTTTGATCCGCTTAACCACGAGTGTGCGCTGAGCGCGGGAAAAGCGGCATAAAATTCTGATTTTTTCACATTCTCCCCGATGATCAACATAAAACCAGGTTTTTACATGCGTGTCACTCCGGGTATCCAGTTAACTCAGCAAACCGGGCCCGGCTCAGATACCGGCATGTGTCATTCCGGCCAAGCGAAGCGCAGTGCCGGAATCTCATCTTTTCTGGCACGTGCCTGAGTCCGGGAGATTCCGGTCTTCCCTTGCGGGGAAACCGGAATGACAGCTTTGGTGTAGTCATGTGCTGTGCTCTGTCGGACTGGCTGAAAAAATGCAACATTGCTGAGTTACATGGATAGCCAGAGCGTGTCACAGTGTCAGGCCCACGCCGAGGCCGGCGACATTTGAGCTGCCCATGCTGAAGTCCGCATGCACATTCAGCCGTGACAGCGTGAGAGCAAGGCCAAGGGTGAGACGGCTGGCGCTCTCGGACTGTAAGTTGAAGCTGATCTGTTCCGGCCCCTCTGCGCCCTCGTATTCGTAGCTGATGTCCAGGTCTGATGCTCCGAAGCCGTATGCAGCGTAGAGTTCGAGCATACCGGAGCGCTTGCTGGCCATGATGCCGTAGTAGGTGGCACTGGCCTGTACGATATCGCCGAGTTCGAACCTCTGCCTGAAAAACGTCGCTGCCAGATCGACGGGCAACAACGGCAGGTACTGGCTCAGGCTGTGTCTGAAGCCATAACCCAGCAGCTTCAGCGTGCCGAAATTTTCACCGAGATCGAGATTGATGTAGCGCAGCACGCCCTGCGTGCCCATGAATGAACCAACTGCGATTTGTGGCACAGCGATCGGCAGGCGATCGACAGCAAAACCACCGGGAAAAGTGTACACCGTGCCACCGGTACCCTGCACTTCGTAGGGTTCTGAATCGCCGAGGATCGTCGGTACCTCAGCGCTTTGTACCGGTTCGAACAGGCCGTCGGTCGTGGCGGTGAATGTTTTTTGCTCATCGGTGATCAGCGCGGTCGCTGTTTCCAGGCTGAGCTCGATGTTCAGCCCGAAACGTGGGATGCGTGCGCTGTGAAACAGGCCGCTGTTCAGATTGGAACCAAAAGCATCGGCCAGTGGCTGCAGATAGCCCTGGCCGTTCTCTGACGTATAGCGTGAAACCAGGTCTTCGATTTCCTGTCCCGGGAGCGGAGTACGTCCGGCAAGTGCCAGGAAAAGCACGGGCAGCAGGATAAGAAGTCTTTTGAACATAATCATCTCCTTTGCTGAAAACATGGGTGAAAAGAATGCGTGGTCACAGGTGTCTGGTCATAAATTATATATTTCCTCTCGTCACACCGCTCCTGTGGTGTGACGCCCCTTTGCCCCGCGGAAGCGGGGCAGTGCACAAGCGCAGCGAGATGACGCCTCCTCCGAAATCCCGCTACTAATTCTGCGGGAATTCCCGTGCTTGTGGAAAATTGGCGACTTTCGGGCACGATGAATCGTGCACTGCGAACGTTTCGGTTCCCCTAGCAGTGCAGACTCCGAATCCCTGTTTGGACTCAGGAAAAACGTATTTAAGCGGGTTTGGCAGAAATAGATATCGTAACTATTTTATTCTACCCTGTATTATTCACAAAACACTTTAAGAGTAGGCGCAACTACTTTAATATTTTATATGTTACAGCTTGTAATCTCCGGGTATCCAGTTAACTCAGCAAACCGGGCTCCGCTCAGATACCGGCATCTGTCATTCCGGCCAGGCGCAGCGCAGTGCCGGAATCTCATCTTTTCGGGCACGTGCTTCAGTCCGGGAGATTCCGGTCTTCCCCTGCGGGGAAACCGGAATGACAGATCTGGTACAGGCATGTGCTGTACTCTGGCGATTGGCTGAAAAAATGCAACATTGCTGAGTTAAATGGATAGCCAGACTTGTAATCCTTTCAAACGTAGTTTTTGAAAGACTTGTATATCTCGCAGTGACGCAGAGCACGCAGTTTATTGTTTTAGCAGAAATTAACCATTCTTTCTCTGCGCTCACTGCATCTCTGCGAGAATAATGCAGGCTAAATAAGTTTAGCCGGAAAAATATAGCGTTCGGTAGCTGTACGGCGTGACATTGAATGAGAATTGTATCGGCTTTCCCCGGTCAGCGGGTCGTTTTTCCCTCAGGAGAAGCGTATGCCTGTTGGCAGGGGAAGGAAGAAAGTCTCGCTTGTAAGAACCACAAAATTCCTGTGATTGTCAAATAGTATCTGCACGAAACAGGCATTTGTCTGGTGAGCATGCCCGATCTTCCGCAGCTCTGGGAGCCTGTTCTTGTACAGCGGCAGTTGCAGTTGTGATTTTGGGAAAATACAAGTGCCGGGTGACGATCTCCCAACCCCTGTGCGGAATGGTGAAGTCACACCAAGCTCAGGATGAAATGTTTGTTTGCACGATTCAGCGTGCCTGAATGCCGCCAACTTTTCCCGGGACAGCCGGACAACAGGCACGCCTCGAGCCTCTTAAAAAGTCTGCGACTCTCTGCGCCGGTTCAGGGGGCGAAGCGCAAAAAGGCAGGCTCATCGGGTGGAAAACGGGCATGCAGTCAGTATCTTGCAGAAGGTCCCTCATTGTTGGGATGAAACGCAAAGCGATCTCCGCCCTGGCAGTCAGTCAGCCCGATACAGCGACTTTTCCTGGTGACTACGTTTTTTGATTATCAACCCATACGATGTGAGGTAGCGCCAATTTTTTTTCAGTCTGTTTTACTTGACATTACACTCCATTTGGAGTAATCTGCTCTTCCGACGACGATTTTTCTGGTTAAAGTTCTTCCGTCATTCTCTCAGTCAGTTGCCCAGCCCCATGATCTTTCCGCCAGCAGATGTTGCATGAATTGTAGGGGGTGCTGCGTTGTGATGAGGTGAGAATCAATCAGCTCAGGAGTTGCCGTGCGAACTTATTTTATCTTTTTCATTTTGACCGCGCTGATGCTGGCTGCCCCGGCACTTGAGGGTCGCCAGTACGATCGTTCCGGGCCGTTGTCCGGTACTCTGGTTGCACCTGCCGTTGCCGGCTCTGCCGGTGCAGATGCTGCGTTTTATAATCCTGCCGCCACGGTTTTTTTACCGGATTTTTTACTGACGCTCAACGCAGGCATCGATCTGGCCGGCAGGAGTTTTTCCGGCAAACCGCCCTATCCGGGGTATGGCACCACCGGGCAGGGCACATCGCAATTTGTGCAGTTGCCAGCCTTTGCGGTTGTGCGCTCTATTCGCAAGGGTTTGAGTGTGAGTCTGACCGGTTACAGCCCCTTCGAGATTCACACTGCGTGGGACGAACCCTCGATATTCAGCGGACGTTTCCTCGCAGCCAATGTCCTGTTGCGCACTTATGAGATCTCCTCGTCCCTCGCCTTTGCCCCGGGCAAGAGGTTCTCTTTTTCCGCTGGTGTGTCCGGCGTGTTCAGCAGCATTGCCCTGGACCGCCTGCTTCCGGTCGTGCTCAATGGCAATGTGTTTAACGCGGGTTTGATGAAGCTCAGCGGTACTGCGCGTGGTGGATTCGGAGCTGTAGTGTCCGCCTTCCTGAATCTGAACGACCGCACCAGCGCCGGCCTTTCCTGGCGTAGCCAGCGCAGCCTGCGCATCGATGG
>WFTM01000078.1 GCA_015485525.1 Candidatus Zhuqueibacterota bacterium
CGGCGACGAGCTTGCTGCCGAGAAAACGGCTCGGCACATGAAAGAGGTCGATCTCGTCGTAAATATGCATCCATTTGTGCAGGTAGCTTTCGAGCGAGAGCAGGGCACTGGCAGGGAAGGAATTTTTATGGCATTTCTGCAGCGCGGCATGATAGAAACTGCCGGTCACACAGCGCTCGCAGATTTCATTTTTATGCATGATAAACAGCCGGTAGCTCGGGCAAACGAGCTTGTACTGATGGCAGGTCTGCAGCACAGGCAGTCCCGCATCACGGAAGGCGTGTAAAATGGAGGGGGAAAGCTGATGGTCGATCATGTGCAGATGAACGATGTCGGGCCGTGTTTTATCGATCAGGCGCGCCACGGCATCGCGCGCAGAGCGCGAATAGATGATCCGGCCGATGATCTCCGGCGCCAGTTTGAGCTTCTCAATAGCGGACAGGCCGTTAAATTCGATGTTGGGGACAAAATCCTGCTCATAGGGTGTCTCGAAGTTTTCCTCGTGCTGCATGGAAAAGGGGATGACCTCGTGGCCATGCGCTTCGAGAACTTTTGTCAGCTCAAAGTAGTACCGCTCTGCCCCTCCTTTAATAAAATAATATTTGTCAACCATTAAAATCTTCACAGCGTCTCCTCAAAACTGAAAATCCGGGCAGAACGTCATCCTGCCGGTTCTGTCTTTTCCATCCTCATTCACCCCTTTGTTTTGGTCTGAATACCATCAAGCTGACCGAGTTTGCCGGCATGGCAACCTGGAAGCGCCAGACACCCTTTTGTGGCTTTGCCGTGCCAGTGTCGATACGGGCGAGGGTGCTGCGTGCTCTCAGCGCTTCTTTCTGCGCAACGGTAAGTTCATCCGGCCGCTGCCACGCATTCCACAATGGCCAGGCCAGACTGTTATTGTTATCGATCCGGAAATGGCTGTAGTCAAACGCACCGGCAGCCAATCCGGTAAGCTGCACAGATACCTGCACAGAATCATCAACGACGGTGTTTTTGTCCCGCTGGCGGAATATCAGCACCGCGATGTCACCGTTCTGCTTTCGGGTGGCAAAAGCCCCTGTGGGTGACCCGGGTTCAGGCTGGCCGCGGATATCGAGCAGCTCATCTCCCATATAGGCGAGCATCTCGTTGACCTGAAACACAGGCCCGGGCACAACAAAACCTTCATCCTTACCGATACTGCTGGCCAATGCGCCGTCGCCGTTGCTGAAATTCTTGCCGATATCACTCCAGTAAACCACGGCTTCAGGTAAAAATCCGCTGCCCTGCTGCGCAGCGACTTCGAGAAAACCGTGCACCAGCCGTGCGTACCAGGCAGCGGTGTATGCCGTGCTTTTCCAACTCTCTTTAGTAAACGCGACCGGCGCCGTCTCATCGAGGAGATAAGGTACCCGAGCGAAACGGCCCTTCTGCCTGCCCCGGGCATCCCTGATCAGGCTTCCGAGATTGGGCAAAATATCCCGATGAACATCGCCGTAACGGTGAAAGGAGAAAAAATCGATCTCACCACTTTTTAGTCCATCGGTAAATGCCCGCAGAAAATAAGGCCAACCCGCGAGAGCCGGGCCACCCACACGTAGCGTGCTATCGACCTTTTTAACCGCAGCCCGTGTCTGCTGGTAGAGTTCGAGGTAGGCCGCCACATCCGCGCGCTCAGGGGCATCAGGGTCCGGCACCCAAAACTGCTCGACATAATCCGGCTCGTTCCACACTTCAAAATACCATGTGCGCACCTGCTCAGCTCCGTAACGCTGCACGAGATGGCGGACCGTCGCTTCGACCAGCGCACTCCAGGCATGATAATCCCGTGGCGGCGAAACGATTGCCGCTCCCCAGTCCCCGATGCGCGTACTGTCAGCCGCCAGGGCACGGGGCATGAAACCAAGCTCGACGATGGGCGTCAGCCCGGCAGCGAGGATTGCATCGAACACCGCATCGACGCGGGTGAAGTCATAGACCGGACGTCCCCGGGCATCCTCGCGATAGACCATACCGCCCGAGGGGACACCCCACGCTGTGTCAAAATCTGAAAAGATATTGTGCGCCCGCCACCAGCGAAACACCGGACGGCTGGCATTGGCTGTGCGCACCATTGCGAGAAAAGCCCGGTACCGTGGTTCAGCGGCAAAAGCATAGAACTGATCATGGCCAAAACCGCCCCAAAACGGCGAAAAGCGCAGCACCGGTCTGCGCGTTCTCACCGTAATTTTCAGAGCACGGGGTTCATTATCATAGAGATAATCCAACTCCTGCCGGCGATTTTGCTCGGAAATTGTCTGGATGGATCGATAGACCCGGGTTAAGGCAGGACCTAGGACAGGCGTCTCTTTCAACCGGGTTCTCAAGCCCTCGTTCGCCCCGAAGAGCAAAAAAAGAAGGGCGGCCACACTGCCTGCCATCACCAGCAGGTAAACTTTAAAAAACGATGAACTTCGCAGCTCGCCCTCTTCTGTTTTTACTGGTTCTCAATTTTCACTTTCACGCCACGCGGAGTATCCGGCGGCGTAGTGTCCCGGTCAGCGTCCTCGCCGACATAGACGAATTTGATCGCATCAGCAGCGACGACACCATCGGCACCATTGGCTGAAATTTCCACCCGACCATTGGAACCACGCTCGAAATAGAACGTCCCGAGTTTATTCCAGCGTCCGGAGTTCTGCTGCTGGTTGACGACAAAACTTTTCTGGCCGTCTTTGGACACGACATAGTGAATCACTTTGGTCGCGCCGCCACTGAGTGCCGGATGCCACTCATAGACATCATAGAGTCCGGCCACACCGATGGTCGGCCGGAAGATGGCACGGGCCGAGCCGGGATTAGCTTCTGCTGTTCGGTATGTATTCAGCCAGCCGGAGCAGCGAACCGTATAGCCATCATTACCACAGTCCTGCGACTGCTGAAAACCGTTGCGCAACTCGGCAGGGTCTGATCCCGGTGAAGTACCAGAGTCTGAATTATCGATGATGATATCAGCGATAACCGTGCGCGGCTGATTGAGCAGAATGATGCCGTCACCAAAATAACGATTATCCAGCTTCATCCCCTGCAGCTCGACGGAAGTAAACTGTGCACCATTGTTGTAGTCCGGGTTCTGGCCGCCACGGAAGCGATAGTATGGCCCGGAATACTCGCTGAACCGGCGCAGATCAGCATCCGTCGCAACGTGATCCTGGCCATTACTGTTGGCAATGGCCACGCCTTTCTGAAAAAAACGCACCCAGAGACCGGTCCGGATTTCCTTGGGCGGGCCAATCGGCATACCGAGATCAAGCTCGAACTCATCATACCAGTGGCTCCAGTAGTGCTCACCTGCTTCGACGTTCTGAAAACTGAAATACACATCGTTGAACATCGAAGTGACCAATCCGAAGAGCATGCCCTGAAAATCATCTTTCGTGCGTTCAGGCAGGCCCGGATAAGTTTTATAGGGCAACCCATCGGCAACAGTAACAAAGTCGATATTCTTGCCGGCGCGAAATTTCTGAAAATAATCATAGGTGAATTTATCATCAAAATAGCCGTACAGCTTTTCGACGATGATGCCGTTTTGCGCTTCCCAGCCCCAGTTGTGGTAATTCCCGCTGTTGACGATGAGCAGTTTGCCTTCCGGCATGCGCGCGCGCAGGCCGTTGAGAATCGTATCCATGCCATTCTGCCAGCGTTCGAGCCAGGCATCTTTGCTCATCTGCTGTTTGTCGTTCACGCCATTAGCGTCGATATCCACATCGGCGAACTGGGGGCGGTTATACATCCAGTACATCTCACTGTGCCCCCAGGCGCCGTCTGTTGCCAGGCCATCAAAAACGCTGAGATCGACGAGCTCGGTGAGGAAAATCGGCAGATACTCGGCGTAGGTCATGCCGGCCATGGGGCCGCTTTTCGCGCGCGGGCACATGTCGCTCAGGTTGGCCATCTTGTACGTGCCATAGGCGTACACGTAATCGCCATTGGACTTTTTCAGCCACCACTCTTCCGGGAAATTAGGTATAAAGGGTGACTGCGCCGAATTCCAGTCATAGGTTGGCACCAGCAGGACATCGGGATTGCGGCGTTTCATCTCCTGAGCCCAGCGCACGTCTGTATGCCTGCTGATGATCAGATCGAAGCGCGAATAATAATCCACGATCGCACCACCAAAGGACTGCCAGCCGATCAGGGGATAGGTGTGGCGCTGTGCCTGCACCGGGGCTGCGATCGTCCCTGCTGTCAGAAGTGCAGCAAACAAAATCATCTGCTTTGTCTGCCTGAGTTTCCGAAAAGTACCTTTTTCTCTGATTGCGTCCATAGCGCATACTCCCTGAGCCATAGTTGTCTGACCGTTACTGGATTTCCTATCCATCAGTCGTCTGTTCCCGCATTCCGGAGGCTCATCACTTTGCCGGCAGTGCGCACGATGTGCAACACGGGCATTTTTTACTTACGAAAATGTAAGCTCAGCGGCAAAATCGTGCTGAATCCTGTGAGCTCAGCCCCGGGGCGGGTTTATCATCCTGATAGTGGGGCGTTAAGAGCAAATCCTGAGCCAGAGTACACAACTCACCGGCCCTGCCGTGCGCGCAGGACTTTTTCAAAAACAGCGACCATCTTTTCCCCGACGCGGTCCCAATTCCATTCTCTTTCAGATTCCCGGCGGGCGTTGCGTCCGAATTTTTCCCGCAGTTCGGGCGAATGAATCAGCTTTTCGATATTGCCCTTCAGTTCCTGCGGTGTATCCGGTTCGAAGAGGAAACCGTTTTCACCCTCGTCGATCACCTCGGCGATCTGACCGACGCGGGTGGCTACGATGGCCTTGCCCGCCGCCATATATTCAAAAAGTTTCATCGATGAGGCATAAAAGAAATCGAACTTCGGATACGGTGCCAGCACGATGTCCATACACGAAACATAATCGGGTATTTTTTCATGCGGCACCATGCCGACAGGCAGAACCCGGTCACGGTAGGGCGTTCCATCAAAGCGGCTGCCGAAGAAATCCATGGTTTGCTTGCTTCCGACCAGCATGAACACAACATCCGGATTTTCCTGCAAAATCTGGTGCGCAACATCGATGAGCACATCGATACCGGTCCAGGACACACCAGCGCCAACCCAGCCGATGACGGTTTTGCCGTTCAGGCCATATCTGGCCTCTATCTCCTTGTCCCGAGGTTTGGGTTGAAATTTTCGGATATCGGCAGCATTGGGTATCATGTGAACTTTCTCCGCTGCCACCCCCTGCCTGATATAGTACTCACTCAACGCGTTCGATTGCGTGATCACGGCGTCGGCCTGGTTGAGCAGCGCAAGCTCTAATTTCACCGAGAGCTCACCAAAACGAAATGCATCCTGTGCATAAAACTCCTTCCACTCATGGGTCGGCGGGCAATCAGCCTCGACAACCGTAGGCAGACCCAGCATTTTCGACAGCAGCAGGCAGGAAAAGTTGCCGTACTCCAGGCGGGGGAAAAAGATATCCGGTTTCTGCAGCCTGAGTATGCGATACTCCTGCCACAGGTGCGGGATATTGGCGGCGAGGATTTTCGGTTCGCGCAGATAGTTCTGCAGATAGCGCTTCAATCCTTCGCGTACCTTTTTCTGCGGCGTTACCGCGCCATCCGGCTGCGGCAGGCGCCATTCCAGATGCACCGTGTGGCCCAGCCTGCGGATCGCTGCGACAAACTCCTTGCCTTTGATCGCAGACCCGGCGGAAATGCCATCGATATCCCAGAGATAGTTGAAATATGTTATGACCACAGCTCACTCCGTTACGTTACGTTCCGGTTCCGGCTCCGTGCTGATTGTCCTGTTGCATGAGCTTTTTCGCTGCTCAGGTCAGCTCTTTGAACGGCACTTCCTTCAGTTCCTCGGCTTTGGCGTCTTCGCTTTTCTGCTCCTGGAAAGCAACGATGTAGTTGCCGATGGCCAGATAATCGAGATGGCCGAGAAGAAAAGCGCGCACCGCATCGCGCGGTGTGCAGACGATCGGCTCCTCGTGCATGTTGAAACTGGTGTTCACCAGACTGGGTATGCCGGTCAGTTTATGATATTCTTTGAGAATCCGGTAATAGCTCGGATTATCCTCTTCAGTAACCAGTTGCGGGCGTGCTGTGCCGTCCACATGCACCGTTGCCGGGGATTTTTCCTTCATGAAATCCGTGCAATCAAAAGTAATGGTCATGAATTTTGCCGGATAGCGAGCGCCTTCGATGTTGATGTAGCACTTTTCCGCGTGCTCATCGAGGGTCACCGGTGCAAAGGGCATGAACTCGGTGCGCTGCAAGCGCTCATTCAGCCATTTATTGACTTTCGGGTCCGTGGTCTGGTACAGGATCGAGCGGTTCCCGAGGGCGCGCGGGCCGAGCTCCATGCCACCATTGAAACGGGCGACAACCTTGTTGTCTGCGATCAATTTGGCGATCTCAGCTTCGACGTTGTCATAGCGCGTGTACTCGAGTCCTTTTTCTTTCAGAGCTTCTTCGATCTCCTCGTCCGAATACGAGGGGCCGTAGTACATGTTGGGCAGCTTGCCGCCCGTGCTGCCGTTCTGGCTGATATCAAAATGCAGGGCTGCCCCCTGAGAGATACCGCCATCACTCATGTTCGGATAGATGAAGACCTCATTCACGCCCGGCACTTCATAGATACGCTGGTTGAGTTTGACATTCGCAAAAGCGCCACCAGCAAGCACGACTTTGTCGATGCCTGTCTCGCGTACGGCATTGCGCACCAGTTCGGTGAACACTTCTTCGAAACGACGCTGGAAGGCAGCGGCAACATCCTCACGCCGGTAGTTTTCCACCAGCTCGCGCATCAGGCAGTTCTTCAAAAAGGGGATTTTCTGGTGCCACATGCGCCCGATCATAAACGGTGCTTTGATGGTCAGGCCGTCGGTGATCAGCAGGTCCTTCATTTTATGATAAACAGGGCCATCGGGATCGCCATAGGCTGCCAGGCCGAGGATTTTCCCTTCGTGGCGGTTGGCGCGGAAACCCAGCCAGGTCGTGAGGCTGGCGTAGTAGTGGCCGAGGGAGTGGGGGTAATAACTGCGGGCGATGGGCCGTATCTCCTTGCCTTTACCGACCGAAACCATCGTGGAGGTGAAATCTCCCCAGTAATCCGCGGTGATGATGATCGCCTTGTCCATTCCGCTGGTGAAATATGCCGAAGCCGCATGAGCAATGTGGTGCTCGACACGGTGAAACCTGGCTTTCGGAAACATCTTGCGCAGTTTGCGCTCATCCCGCGCATGTTCCTGTACAACGCGGCGGTAGGTTTTCAAAAGAATCAAACCGGAATACAGAAGCTGGCGGAGATAATCCACCGGTTTAATTTTCAGCCCGCGCGGTTTCCAGAAAACATAGAGCGGATACTTGACGATCACATTGCTGAAAATGTCCTTGATCTTGCTGATCTCCGGGATGATCACGTGCTCGACCTGATCCGGCGTTGTTTCCGAAGCATCGAGAACAAACTGGATGGCCTTTTCCGGGAAACCATCCTGATTTTTCACACGGGACAGGCGCTCCTCGTTGATTGCCGAGACGATCTTGCCGTTCTTGATGATCGCAGCACCGGCTTCATGCTCGTTGCTGTAAGACAATACTGCCATTTAAAACCTCCTGTGTATGCCGTAATGCATGGATTTTCTTTTCGCAACCCGAATATTCGGAGTTTTCCCAACGCAGCTCCGAAGAACAAAAAATTCTGACCAGTCTGAAACAGGCTAAAAAGGCCGCGGCCCGGCTCCGTTCTCCGAGCCATTGGCTGCAGCGTTCTGCTGATTCACTGCACGTTCCGCTTGTTGTGCCATGCGTTGTTCGCGCTTTTTTTTGCGCTGCAGCTCGATCAGCTTGTTTTCTATGCGCAGCATGCTGATCATAAAAGCGACCAGCACGAAAAAATGCATCTGCACGCCCTCGTTGATCCAGAAGTCAGGCCCCGGGATCGAAGCGATCATAAACGCAATGATGCCGGCGACATAGCCTTTGCCATAGTTCGAGACCGTCGGGATTTTCGACCGCACCGAGCGCACGATCATGCGCCAGAATTCAAACAGAAACCAGAGAAAAAATCCCAGCCCGACCAGGCCTGTTTCCGCTGCGATGAGCAGGTAGTTGTTGTGCACGAAGATCGTGCTGGAATAAAAAATGTCGTTTTTGTAGCCCACGCCTAATAACGGCTTCTGTTTGATGAGGGCAATCGCTTCCTCGGCCTGCATCGACCGGTTTGCTTCCTGCTCCTGCCGGTCTGAATTGATAAAACGGTCGATGATCAGAGCACCATATTTGACACTGCCGGCCATCGCAACGAGGATGCCGGCGACGAGCATGCCGCGCGCCACCTTTTTGACCTTCCCGCCACGGCCAAACATATCCATAAAAACCATCACCAGCAGACCGGCGGCCAGGCCGACCCAGGAGCCGCGGTTGAAGGTAGCCAGCAAACCGACACCACCGAGCAAAAAGGCTGCGCTGGTGATGTACATCATCTTTTTATCACGGCCGGCGATGGCGCCGATCAAACCGCGCAGAACCAGCGGCAGCGTTGAAGCCAGAAAAATACCCAGGTGGTTGGGATGAAAGAAGCTGCCCCGGGCACGCCACCACATCCACGAAGCCGCATCATCGATGACACCGAGCTTGAAAAAGTGAAACTTGAACTGCACCAGAGCCAGCACAGACTGGCCGATGACCGAAAAACAGATCGCAACCAGGAAAAACTGTAAGTCCCGTGGCGTGCGCACCACGCTGACCATGACGTAAACAGCCAGGGCGTCGATCAAAAACGTCAGCGGGCCCATGCGGGCATAATCAGTGTTCAGAGCCTGGGTAATCGCCAGCGCACTCCAGATGATGAGCAAACTCCACGGCAGCAGAATGCGCATGTACTGTTTGCGAAAATACACCTGCTTCTGCGGTTCGATAAACTGCCAGACAAACAGGCCAAAGAGAAAAATATGTGTCAGGCGGATATCGGTATTGAACCGGGCCAGCCACAATCCACCTTGCCACGCGCCGGTAACCACTGCAGCCATGAGCAGCACTCTGCGCCGGTCTTTGGCCAGCACCAGAGCGACGGAAACCAGGATCAGACATAACGCGAGAAAAACAGCCTGCCCAAAGGGCAGCAGAGGCGGCAGCCAGTGTACCCGCATAAATGAGACTCAGTCCTTCCAGGTAAAAATGCGTGCACGATAACCGGCCGGGCCGGTGACTTCGTGCAGGAGTTGCAGGCTTTCGGGGCCTGTGCCGGAAAACAGCGGCGCCAGATTGGGATACTTGTTCAAATAGCGTTCGCTGGCGGCAAAATATCCGGCCCCGCGGTAGCGGGCATAGTCGAGAATAACCTCGAGGGAATCCTTAGACCAGGATACTCCGGAACGGACGTCGAAATTACCCGCATAAAAATCTACAGCTTTATTATAGCTGACTACGACCGGCGGATGCTGAGTGGTATTTTGTCGCAGCCACATGCCGGCTTGTTTCAGTTCCACCGGCTCATCCCACTCCTCACGGCCCGCAGCAGAATGCTGCATCACTTTGCCGAACTCGGGCACCAGAGCCAGCCCGAGCACGAAGAGCAGGGCCAGCGCCAGGCCATAGCGGGCAGCCGCCACGATGGCGCTGTCAAAAAGGTGCAGGATCGTCTCGTTGAACCATTCCGCCTGCACGAGAAAACCCGCGGCGATCCAGACAGCAGCCAGGGGCATCATGCTGAGCAGATATCGTTCATTGATGTGAAACATGGGGACGAGCACGAACCAGTAAAATGCGATAAAGCTGAGGAGATAGAGACTGATGCCGGCACTCCGCCTGCCCCAGGGACGCGAGAAGAGCCCAAGCCCGAACAGGATCAGCAGCGGGAAGGTCATCAATACCGGCACGCCGTATTTCAGGACGCGAAAGAAATTGGTTACATATTTTTTTAGAAGCAGAGCCGGAGAGACGCGGACTTTCGCACCGGTGCTGCCGGTATTTTTTATAAATGTTCCAGTGTGATAAATTTCATCCATAGGCAGTGCTGTGCGGTCTGCTGTGATATTTTCAAAGACATCGTCATCTTCCGGGGTAAAATAGGTGGCCTCGAACTGCTGATTGGCAGCACCTTTCGCACTCAGGGTCCAGTAACCTGCTTCGGAATGCAGGTATAGCAGATACCACCCGGCCACCAGCAGAAACCCGGCAGGCATCATCAGGCTGAAGCGGAAACGGCCAACCGGACGCCGCCCCCGCAGGCGCCACAGGATGATCACAGCAAGCACGGCAAAATAGACCAGCATGAAACCGATCCCTTCCGGCTTGGTGAGATAGGCCATGCCCACGCTCATACCTGCCAGCAGAGCAGGTTTCCAGCGCCTGCGAACCAGCGCGCGCCAGCCCAGCCACACTGCCCAGAATCCGAAAAACATGTAGGCCGGCTCAGCCAGCGCCGTGGTATGCAAAAAAGCCAGCGGTGGATAAAATACCAGAAAGCCTGCCGCCCAGCAGGCAACAGTCTCATCAAAAACCCGCCTGGCAAGCAAATAAACCGGGATGATCGTCAGGCTGCCGAGGACGATATTTGCCAGACGGCCGGCAAATTCATAATTATCTGTAAACATCCCGAAAAGCGCAGCCACCAGCGGGTAGCCCGGAGACCAGTACGGATGCAGTAAACCAGCGGGATTCCCCTGCAACAGGCTGGCGGCCATCTGCAGGTAGTGCGGTTCGTCAAAAGAGACCGCATAGCGATAGTTGAGCAAAAATAACCGGAAAACCAGCCCGAGGGCAACCAGTCCGGCCAATATCATTCGGGATCGTTTCATTTTCTCTCATTAAAACTGAAATTTTCATAAGAATCACAACAACAGGGCATACAGACATCTCCTCGCATCACACCTCTATTTCCTCCCTCTCGTCACACCGCTCCTTTCTTTCCTCTCGTCACACCGCTCCCGCGGTGTGACGTGTGCCGCCTCAAAAGCCCGTTTCGGAAAAACAGCACGCAGGGATTATCCGGCTCTGAAAAAAACAGGCCACGCGGTCAGTGATTGTGGGCCAGCCGGCGGAGAAACTTGCGATTGCCCGACACCCAGCCTTTGAGAATGTACAGGCTATCGCTGAACTCCATCCTCACGATGCGCAGCACACTCTGCAGAAAAACCCAGACCGAGTTGATGATAAAAAAGGCCGAGAGCTTCAGCGGATTCTTTTCGTATGCCTTGGACATGGCGTAGGTGCGGTTCTGCACGTGCATCTGAATACGCTTGCCGCGTTTATGGCCCTGATTTTTGTGATACACCACAGCCTCGTCGATGAACGTGACGCGGTAGCCCGCTTTGTTGGCCCGGATGCTCAGGTCGCTGTCTTCAAAATAATACGGAATTTCTTCATCAAATCCCTTGATCGCACGAAAGCAGGCAGCAGGCACAACCATGTGGCAGCTCGATCCGACGTTCGCCTGCTCCGGTGTGCACGGAACACTGCCGCCGATAAACGTGGAGCGCCGCGGCCCGGTCTCAACTTCTTTGCTGTACAGATTGACGACTTTCCCGGCGAGCACCCGCTGCGGTGACATGTGTTTGCGGATGACCTCAGGCCAGTCTGCCGGCACTTCGATATCAGAGTCGAGAAAGATATAATATTCGGCATCATAGCTGAACGCGGCCTTGTTGCGCCCGGCTGCCGGGCCGGTCTGCTGCTCGTTGCGGATGATATCCACAAAGGGGAACTGCTCGCGCAGCATCTCGGCAGTGCCGTCGGTCGAGCGGTCATCGACGACGACCAGCTTGAACTCTTCGCTGTCCTGCAGAAAAGGCATGCTGCGAATGGTTTCCCGCAGATCATCCCGGCGGTTGTAGGTCGGGATGATGATGAGATATTTTGCTTTCTTCTCCGCGATGATCGTCTCTCCTGATAGTTTGGGCAAAATTATCCCGCCTGGTTCATGAGTTTATTCGTATCAGGCCCTGAGCCTTCTCCGCCGGCGTCTGCCGCGAAGCCCGGGCGACATCAGGCTGTCACGCCATCCCGTTCACGCATACGGAAGCGGATTTCATCAAACGTCTCCACAGCATGCTTGGTGTTGGAAACACCGACCACAACCGAGGCGATATTCGGCAGCTTGAACAGATACTCGTAAGCCTCTTTCGGACGCAGATAACCAGCCGCCAGCGTGCTCATCGCCAGCAGGCGAAGTTGATTTTCATGCAGGCAGCGCTCAAAGGCATCGAGAGAGGGGTTAACCTGGTAGCCGATTTTGTTCACCGAGGCCATGATCAACGGATTTTCCAGCCCGATCTGATTCAGGCCCTGCATCAGTTTGGGCAGGTTTTTGGTGCAGAACGCCGGGATGGCGCTGTACTTTTCCTGCACGTGCGCAGCGAAAATCTCCAGAGCATCGAGGGCATTCCATCCTAAAATCAGGTCCGTCAGAACATCGTGCAGAAAAACCGACTTCAGGTTGAGTTTGTTAAACTGCGCCATTTCAAAATCGATCAGAGTGACGAGGATCTTTTTGAAATCCTTGCGCAGAACACCCATCCCCCCCCGGGCCACCATGCCGAGCTTATCCTTGAGGGATGTGCCTCCCAGTGCATCGGTGATGATATTGACAATGCCCTTCTCATTCGCCATGCGCACGTATTTGGCCGCATAAGGCAGCAGCAGATAAATGCCGAGATCATCCTTCAGCTTCGGGTTTTTGACGATGGCATCAGCGACATCGATTGCCCGGTCGTGGGTTGACATCATCATCGCCTTGACGCCGTGATCAAAAGAGAATTCGATCACATCCATGATGCGCTGGATTTCGCTGAAATAGGCGTGTTTGGCATTGCCGGTCGAGGCTTTCAGGTGGTTGACACCGAAAAACTGGTTATGTCCAAGTAAAATCGGATCGATCATCGTTGTGTTCTCCTGTTTCGCGTCAAATCTTGATCGGTTCGCCGTGGTGCTCAGCAGAATGATAGATCGCATCCACGATTTTCTGCACGGCCTGTGCGTTTTTGACATTGCTTTCAACCTGGCGGTTGCTCTTCACCGCATCGACAAAGGCGCGGTCCTGGCGGGAAAAATGCGGGCCGCCGATATCGAACTCCACTCCTTCGAACAGGTCAGGCTTGTTGATGATCGTCCAGCCATCATCATAACCGCCTGCCGGAGAGTCGAGAAAAAACTTCAGCTCATCATCGTTCACCGTCAGGTTGCCGTTTTTCGCGTTGATTTCGATGGAAATCTCCAGCAGCCGGTGATGGCGTTTACTCCAGGTCGAGTCCATCCAGCCGGTGGTGCCGTTTTCAAACTCAAAATGGACGTGGGCAAAGTCCTCTACTTCTTCGGAATAATAAGCGCGCGTGTGCCCGCTGACGTAGTTGACCCGGCCAAAATACCACCCGAGCAGATCGATCAGGTGCGTCGCCTGTCCCATCACCACACCGCCGCCGGATTTTTCCTTGCTGTAGCGCCAGCCCTTTCCTGTCTTGAACAGTTGTGCCACGTAAATCGTGGAGCTGAAGGTGATGATCTCTCCCAGCGCGCCGGAATCGATCACCTGTTTGGCCCTGGCAAAGGTTTCCGAATAACGCATCATGTAGCCGACCATGGTCACGAGATTGCGCTCATCGATACGCTGCACCAGCTCTTCAGACTCCTCGCCTTTCAGGCTGAGGGGTTTTTCGAGAAAAAAGGGCAGCCCGCGCTCGACGCACTCCAGCGCCATGGGAATATGCAAGAACACCGGCGTAGTGATCAGCAAAGCATCCGGCTTTTCTTTGTCGAGCATCTTGCGATAATCTGTATAGGCATTGACCTGAGTCAGGTTTTTGGCAAAACCGAGTAAAAATTTGGAAGCATCACACATGCCGCACAGATTCACATCATCGAATCCGTTCATGATACCGGCATGCAGCATGCCCATTTTTCCTACCCCGACGACTGCTACATTCATGGTTGTGATTTCCTTTCCGGTCTGTTCCTGTATGTCTCATCGTTTGTCTTCCTGTCAATCCTGCCCCCAGCCACTCAGCGCTCACTTCAGGCAGAAGCCAGCATCGCCCGGTACACAGCGATGGTCTTTTCACTGATAGCCTCCCACGAATTGCTCTGCACCAGCTTTTTGCTGTCCTGCGCCAGCCGTTCGGCCAGCGCTGCATCGGTGAGGATTTTCAGCGTCTGCTCAGCGAGGCGATCCGGCCGGTTCGGCGGCACGATACAGTCTTTTTCCAAAACCAGCTCTGGCAGCCCGCCCACTTCAGTCACCACCATGGGCTTGTGATAGTCAAGCGCCACATTGCCGACACCGGTCTGGCCATCCATCTTTTTATAAGGCAGCAACACGACATCCGTGGCCGTAAAATAGGTGCGCAGTTCGCCGGCCGGAATATATTTCAAATGCGTGACCACGTTATCGCTGACACCGTGCTCGCGGATGATCTGATCCAGTTCCTGAGCATTCTTCCACGGCTGCCCGGCGATCAACCCGGTAATTTTGCCATCGTATTTTTCCTTGAGCAGAGCGATGGTCCGGATAAAATCATCCACGCCCTTGTACTCGCGGATATTGCCGAAAAAGAGCAGCACGCGCGCATCAGCATCGATGCCCAGTGCCTGCCTGGCCTGTTCCGGGGTCAGGGCAGTGGTCCCGTTTTCCGACAACACGCCGTGTGGCCCCATGGGAATGTGGTGCACGCGCTCCTGCGGAACGCCGAACAGGCTTTCCATCTCCGCAACGTTTTTCGCGGCATGGACGACAAACTCGTCCGCCTGCGCGATCAGGCGCTTCACCAGAAAATCCTCATAAAACGTGGACTCATGCTGCACGAGATTATGCACGGTGAGCAGAATTTTCTTCTTCCGCCGCTTCAGCCGGTTGAAGGCGGCCAGCCACACCGGAACCACGGGCAAACTCCAGAACTGGGCATGCACCAGCTCTCCACTGGCCCTGGAACCAGCGCGAAGCCAGGTCAGCGGATTGTAGATGCTGATCGTGCGATGGATTTTCAGTCTCTCTGTATCACGTGCTACGAAGACCTCATCCCTATCCTGCGTACCGCCGGGATAGAGGAACTCCGGGTACAGTTTGCTGAAAGAGAAAAACTCGACGTCGATCTTCTTAGCCAGGGCATCGCTGAGATGCCAGCAGTAATAGGCGTTGCCTTTCAACGGCGGCAACGTGCCAAACATGGTGATTTTCATGAGATGAAAAATTCCTGAATCTTACAATAAGTCAACCCTGGTTATCCACTTAACTCTGTAGGGTCGCATCTTTTCAACCAGTCTGCCTGAGCACCGCACGTGTCTGCACCTGGACCGTCATTCCGGTTTCCCCGCAGGGGAAGACCGGAATCCCCCAGACTCAGGCACGTGCCAGAAAAGATGAGATTCCGGCACGGCGCTTCGCTTGGCCGGAATGACAAAGGTCAGGCTGTGGGCCAGACCCGGTTAGCTGAGTGAACTGGATAGCCTGGTAATTCAACCCTGTCGCCCGGGTAGCGCGATTGCTGGTGGCTGTTTTCATGCGCCCGCACTCTGGTACGGGTGCAGCAGTCGCCCCATAATCTGGTTTTTACTTTTTCCCTTCGACCAGCCTTTTGAACAACCGCTCATACGCTTCGGTCACCCGGTCCCAGGTGTAGTTTTCTTCGATGCGCTGGCGGCTGCGCTCACGTGCCTTTTCCACTTCTTCGGGATGATCGATCAAGTATTGAATTTTTTCTGTCAGCTCGCCGTTGTTTTTTGTGCTGAAAAAATAGCCGGCATCTCCCAGCACTTCACGATGTTCCGGAACATCATTCGCCAGCACACAGTTGCCATGGCCCATGCCCTCCAAAAGCGCCGGATGCGTACCGCCGACCTCCGTGGCCTGAATATAGACATAAGCGTGCGACTGGAACTCGCGATAGCCCTTGCCAAAAACATAGCCTGTAAAAATGATGCGGTCGTCCCGGGTGCTGCGCAGCTTTTTGATAAAATCCGTGGCATAAGGAGCATCTCCGACCATCACCAGTTTGAGGTCTGTTTTGGTTTTTTCAAAAGCCTCGACGACGCGGTGAGGATTATTTTCCGGCTCAAAGCGACTGACGTACAGGATGTACTTTCCGGGTTGTACACCGAATTTCTCCAAAACTTCCGTGCTTTCCAGGCGTTCCGTCGGTGCGCCGTACGGAATAAATGTGGAGCGCGTGTTGAATTTTTCGAGATAGTATTTCTCGATGTCACGGGCATCCGTCACAACTTCATTGGCCATAAATGTGGAGAACCACTCGGAAATTTTATAGAACCACTGGCCGAGTTTATTCCATTTCGCCCGTTTCCACTCCAGACCATCGACATTGATCGCTACTTTGGTGCCGACAAGGCGCGGTATCCAGGAGAAAACAGCATTGGCGCTGTTACACACCAGGATGACATCATAGCGTTCTTTCAGGGAGTGCAACACGCAAAGGAAGGTGTGCGCGACCGTATCGAAATATTTATGGCGGATGGTCGGCAGGATGATCAGGCGGACGCCTTTATAGTATTCGCCCTCATAATCGATATTGTTCGAGCGCCCATAAACCGTGACCTCGTGCCCCATTTCCACAAGCCGGGGAGCGAGCTCTTCGGCAAA
>WFTM01000079.1 GCA_015485525.1 Candidatus Zhuqueibacterota bacterium
CATCAGGCCCCGTTATCTGAGTGAACTGGATACCCCGAATCTCCGGCTGATGTTCTTTTTTTTGCTAACATCGATTGTTTTCGATAAACATAGGCCAATACAACTGAGACAGCTTCATACAGGGGCGCAGGAATTTCACATTCGACTTCCAAGGGATAGAGCGCGGAGAGCAGTTTCTCTTCTTCGATAATTTCGATACCGTTTTCCCGGGCCGTGGCGAGAATTCGCTCCGCCAGCTTACCCTGACCGCGCGCTGTGACTCGTGGAGCGTGATCACGCTCTGCATCATAGTGCAGAGCAACTGCTCTCTTGCTTTTTTGCATAACCTGCCAAGTTCACTAATTCCAATAAACAGTCCGGTTATCCGGTAAAACTACTGGCTATCCACTTCACTCAACACGGTTGCATCTTTTCAACAAGCCGCCTGACCACAGCACATGCCAGCATCAGAACTGTCATTCCGGTTTTCCCGCAGGGGAAGAGCGGGTTCTCCCTGCATCAGGCACCTGACAGCAAAGATGAGATTCCGGCATGGCACCGGGCTGCGTCCGGAACGACGCAATAAGGCATCTTCCTCATTTTATGAATTTCGGCAACAGTGGGCAAAACATGAGCAGGCCGGTCCCTGATGTCAAATCTGAATATCGAGTCGGGAGGTTACATTCTGTATGCTCGGGGCGGAGTGTTCCGGAGCGTGAAGAAGCATCGAGAGCGCCGGCTTTACATCAGGGAGGACTGTGTGCAGCTCTCGCCGGAGCTGTTCGAAGTCTTCCTGTAACATGGACATCCATTCCGGATCATCGACAAAAAAGTGGATTGCCAGATTATCGCCCTGCTTGAGGAAGCGAATTTCTGTCCGCGCTGTGAGCTCGTTTTCTATGACCAGAGACAGGGTGGAAATTTGCTGGCCGTCCTGATCATCCTGTTTCTTCGGGTGGTAGAGCACACGCAGTTCACCCATGGCGCGCGGGCCGTTCAATCCCAGGTAAATGATCGCGGTTTTGTCCATTTGCTCCGGGAGCAGATCTTCCAGCGGGATGTTCTGAGCCCGATCAACGCCTTCCTCGCTGGCAAGCTGCAGGCGGACTCCCGCACGCACCTGGCGTATGTGTACCCGGAGAAGTTGCCCCGGAGTCAAAGCAAGGCCGGACTCGGCAAGAAAACGATAGCCGGCCATTGAAATGAGATATTTGCCGGCCGAGACCTGCCCTGCAACGCGCACTGTAACTGCCGCACCGGTTTTATGCAGGCGCTCGAAGACAGCGAGCATATCCGGCTGTGTTGCTGGTGAAGACAAACGGAGTGCGGCGAGAATATCACGCGTGGTAGAGGGCAGCATCATCAAAACTTATCCTCAATGGTGAGATCAAAATGAAAAATCCATGCGCGAGTCTGCGCCCCCGGCTGCAGCTTCCATGTCGTCGAGCCGGCTGAATTCCAACACCAGCTCCACCTCACCAACGCCCATATTCAGATGCTCGGCGATCTGTCGTACCGTCATCCCCTCGGCTGCCAGCGCCCGGATGCGCGCTTTCTGGCTGCTGCGATCAGGTGCCGGCTGTGTGGCTGCCGGCTGTTTATCTTCCAGGTACTGCTCCATCACCTGCCGGAATTGCGGACGTTGTCGCTGCTTTTTCTCAAAGGCTGCCTCTGCCGGCCCGACAGGGGAAGTGTCCCGAACATACGGGCGGCGGTGCTGTTTTTTCATCAGGTTCTCTTCGAGACGATCAAGCTCGTCTTTTTGCGGCTTAACCGGCCCATGACGCTCGCGGGGGGCAGACTTTTCAGTCTTTGTCTGCTGATACGTCGCATTGGCCTGCATCAGATTCATAATACGATTGTACTGGGTCTTGCGGGGTGCGATAACCTGCCGCAGCCGCCGTCTGCGATACAACACCAGCATGAGAACCGCAAAAAACACGACCGGAACAGCAAGGATACCCATGAGCACGGGAGCAGGCAGGAACTCTTCGATGATTGCCAGCCAGCTTTTTGCTTTGCGCACGGAGATGATCTTCGGCTCCGGAGTGGCTTTGTTTTCTTTTTCTGCCTTTCCATGCACTCCGGCAACCGCAGTCAGCGTATCTGCGGCGGGTGCGCTTGCCGCGGTGATCTCATCTTGTTCGAGTTGGCCTGCTGGCTGCTCATCGCCATCAGCAGACCTGTGCTGCGCCGGCTGAAACATGGTGCGCAGCAGGCCATCAGCAACAAGACCGAGCTCCTGATCCCGGCGGATTTTCTCCAAGGTCTGGCGGGCGCGCTCCGTGTCGTTGCGCAAAAAATACAGCATACCCATCTGCAAATAGACGCGCGTGTTATCCGGATTGCTCGAGGCTTCTTTTTCGAGCAGGGTCAGTGCCTGCAGCGTATCACCGCTCTGTAACGCAAAAGCAGCCTTCTCCATGGTGCTCTTACGCGTGGCCACAGCCAGCTCTCCGTTCGGATAGCAGTCGATGATCAACTTCTTCGCCGGGGAAAAATAGAAGGCGTCATAGCGGAAGCGAAAGGGCAGTGCAATTTTCACCATAGTACCAGCGACATTACGTGCGCTGATCACCTCTCCGCGCGCATCCCGGATCGGTTTCAGAGTGCTGGCAGCGGCCCCGGCAAACTGCAGATACAGCGCCCCAGCCTCACTGCTGTCTGTTATCGTGTACTCCGGCATGGAGCTGGTAAAAATCTCTACCCTTCGAAAACGGTCAAAATCAGACACGCGTATGTCGTCGATCAACGGCTGCTGCCGGGCTTCGATAATCCCGGGATGGGTCAGGAGGGCGAGCAGTGTAATCTGAGTGGCAATTTTCAACATTGGATTTCTTCCTTATGGAGAAAGTGAAAGAAAGAATCAGCCTGAGCGAGGAGCTGAAAAAGTCTGCCGGCATAAGGCTCGAAATCCGGCAAGCCCGAATCTGTGAGGGGCAGGCACAGCATTTCCGCGACGTTCTGGTTCAGAGTGGGCATAGCCACGCCGGCATCAAAACCGATACCGAGCTGATGCACGAGGTAATCCGCTGTGTGCACAGCCCAGGGCAACAGAGATGCGTCCCGCCCTTCTTCCGGGGTGTGATGCAGGGCGATTGCCTGCGCGAGAGAAACGGGAAAATTCCATTTCTCGGCAAGCCAACCGCCGAGCTGGGCGTGCGAAATGCCGAGCACCTCTCGTTCCGCGTGATCAAAATCACAGGATGGATGCTGTTCGATGTGCGCGATAACGGCTTCGAAATGATCGGGAGCAAACTGGCTCAGGATCAATTTGCCGACATCGTGAATCAAGCCGGCGGCAAAGGCATCTGCTGCCTTCCCGGGTTGAATTTCGCTGACGAACATCTGTGCGGCAACGCCGCAGGCGTAGGCATGCTCCCAAAATTCTGAATAGTCAAAATGACCGCGCCAGTTCCGGGAAAAACTTTCGATAACGCTCAGGCTCAGGGTGAGATTGCGGATATTTTCGAATCCGAGCAGAACCACGGCCATGTCCAGATTGGCCACCTGCCTGCGCAGGCCGTAATAAGCCGAGTTCGCCAGTTTCAAAAGCCGGGAAGCGATAACGTGATCTGACCTGATCACAGCACTCAAATCGCGGGCGGAGGTTTCAGGATGATCGATGATCTGCATCATTTTTGCCGCCACGGTTGGAAGGGTCGGCAGGGTAACGATTTTGCGTGCCAGTCTTTTGCCCTGAACTTCACCAAGCCGGAATCTGCTCTTGTTTTCCATGTCCTCAAATTTTCACATCGATTTTAAAACCGAGATGCGTCATCTCTTTTTCGTCGGGATCGTCTTCGGTTTCGCTCTGTTTCTTCGCTGATTGCTGCTGCCGGCGGCCTTTCTTTTCCTGCTCGTCGTTGTCGGCCCGTTCGTCTTTGTGGCTCGGTTCGGCTGATTCGATTCGAGTGCGTGAGATGGATTGCATCGCGCTTTGGAACTGTTTCTGGTTTGCTTCCTCAGAAACTTTGTCCACATTCTGGACGCGCTCCAGTACCGGGGTTTTCCCCAGAGTGTCGGATAAATGTACAGGGCGTATCATCTGTGCCCTCCATCATGTTAGCGGTCATCCCGAGAGTTCCGAGACGAGAATACTGCGCAGCGTCTGTACGGCCTTGCTGTGGATTTGCGACACACGGGATTCCGTGATATTCAGCACCTGGCCGATTTCCCTCAGGGTGAGTTCCTCGTAGTAATACAGCGCCATAACAATTTTTTCCTGCTCCTGTAATCTCCCTATTGTTTCTACCAGCAGTTTTTTGATCTCATCAGACTCGATGGAACGGTACGGGTTGTCAGACAACTGATCTTCGACGATCTCATACATGCTGGCGCCGTGCTCTCTGTCTTCAACGCCCGGGCCATCGAGAGACACCTGGCTGGCTGTGTTGATGTCTCGCAGCAGGGCGACAAACTCTTTCTCCGACATCTCCATGCGATCCATGATTTCATGCTCATTGACCGGGCGGCCGAGCTCGCGCTCGAGCTCATTGAGGGCTCTCTCGAACTTTCGTGCCTTGGAACGCAGAGAACGCGGTGCCCAGTCCAGCTTGCGCAGTTCGTCGAGAATCGCGCCACGGATGCGTGGCAGCACGAACGTCTCGAACTTCACTCCCATCTGCGGGTCAAAGCGGTCGAGGGCACCGATCAGCCCGATCACGCCAGCGCTGACGAGATCTTCGTAGTCCACCGAAGAGGGCAGGTTGACCATCATTTTTCCGGCTACGTATTTCACCAACGGCAGGTATTTCAGAAGCAGTTGCTCTCTCACCTCGTCCTCGCCGCTGCCCAGATACTCTTTCCACAGGATTTTTTGTTCTTCGTTTGGCATGATGCAAATCTCCGCTCGTATTCAGCCCAAATTTTTCACGAACTATCACTTCGTGTCAGAAGCTCGGAATATCTGAAACTCTCCTTCTTAACCCCACTCACCCAAAATGCGATTCCAAGAAGCCGGTACATATGCTCTGTGCTGCAGCTCAACTGTTGAACAGCTCAGAGATGGCCTTGGCCTTCATACGCACGATCTCTTCGCTTTCCGTCTCAGAACCCGGATTCTCCAGCTCTTCCTCTTCTTTGACCTTTTTCAGTGCCAGCTTGAGATGCAGGTACATGATTTCACCAACCAGGGCAAAGAGATAGAAAGCAACGTACCAGACCAGGGTACGCTTAAACGTCGTCTCAAAACCGACGCCCAGCAGCATGTTGCCGATAAAAACAGCCAGCGTCAGCGATAGTGCTATTTGAGAAACCACGAAAAATTGTCCTCCTGATCCTGTTATCGACATGTTTCGTTAGACTTGTGAAGACTTTGTTGTCATGCGGCCTGCAGACGCCCTTTTCCAAGTTTGCCAAACACCGGAATTTCTCCGTGTTGTTGCAGGATAGTTTCCATAAACAGCATAAACGTTGTGCCCTGCTCCCAACTGCGCAACAGGCACCCATCACGCAGCCCGTCCTGAACGTGGGGATCAGCAGGAATCCATCCTGCTGTGGCGATCTTCTCTTTGAGAAAATGCTCGGCAATCTTGTTCAATTTCTCGATTGTCTCTTCCGCTTCCTGACTGTCACGCACCTGGTTGACAACGAGGGATACCGGCAGCTCCCTGGTTTGGGCACGCAGAAGTTTGAAATAGGCATAGGCATTCGCAACTGATGTATGCTCCGGTGTCGTCACCAGCGTGACAGCATCAGAAACCCTGTTCAGCAACCGGTGCGCGGCATCAAAGCCATTCGGTGAATCGACCAGTACAACATCGTAGCCGGCGGCGCCGGCATCCGACAGGGCTTTCTCGAGAAAATGCGACACAACGCCCTGATGGTCCAACCCTCCCTGGCCGGAGGCCAGAATATGCAATGAGCCGGTTACCGGCGTAACAGCATCGTCCAGGGCCAGCGTGCCGGCGAGATAGCCGGACAAGACCGGCCGGGAGGGTACATCGAACACCATGTGCATATTCGGCAGAGAGAGATCACTGTCCACCAGCAGGACACGCAATCCTTTTTCAGCCAGCAGAAGTGCCAGCGCCGAAGCCGTCACAGTTTTGCCGACGCCCCCCTTGCCGCTGGCGACTGCCCAGCAAAAGCTCCGGTCTCCCCCGGTCTCCGCACGGTGCATGCGCCCCTCGCCGGTGATAAAATCACGCAAACCTGTCAGTTGATCCATTTTTCTATATCCCACGAATGTGCCATGAGTTTACCCAATACGTCTTTTTTTGCGATGATCAAATCTTCCGGGATGTTCTGCCCGTTGGCCAGATAAGCCATGGGAATAGCGCTGAGCTTGTAAACATTGAGCAAAATCGAGGGGTTCATCACCTCGTCGATTTTGGTCAGCAAAATTCGGTTGCAGGCGAGATTGGTATAGCTGCGGATGATATCTTCCTGCTCAGCATAGCGTGTCGTGGCACTGAGCACGAGGTGAACCTCTGCCGGATCGGCGATATCGAGGAACTGCTGCAGCTCGCGGCGATATGCCCTGTTTTTGGGGTTGCGCCCTGTGGTATCGATCAGCACGACATCATACTCCTGCAAGCCGGAGAGAACGTCTCCAAGCTGGTGCGGCGAATAAGCAACCCGCAGAGGCATTTCCGCGAGTTCTGCAAAAACGCGCAGTTGCTCAACCGCAGCGATGCGAAACGTATCCACGGAAATCAGGGCAACGCGTTTGTGCTGCTGGAACTTATACATCGAAGCCAGCTTGGCGATGGAAGTGGTTTTGCCCACACCCGTGGGGCCAACCATGGCGATGACTTTTTGCTGTTCATCCCTGTCATCATCATCTGCAGCGACGGAAACATACTCCTGCATCACTTCGCTCAGAACTTCGCGCGCACTCTCGGCCTGTTCAAAGCGTTTCTGCGGCACATCCACGCTCAGCGTACCGATAATGCGATCGACGATCTCGGTATGAATGCCCGCGATCAGCATGGCGGTGCGCAACTTCTGCAGAAAGGGCGGCAGGTTGCCGAAACGCCAGTGCTGTTCCGTCTGTTTTGCAGCGATGCGTTCCTTCCACATCCCGGCGCGTTCATCGTTTGCTGTCTGCGGGCGATGTTGCCCATTTTCACTGAGCCGATTCTGGCGCACCCCGCCTATCTGAGAATACACCCGCGAGGCATAGTTCTGCGCGCCTGTCTCCGCACTCTGTACGGGTGCAGGCGAGGTTGCACTCATTTCCGGCGCAGATGCAACCACAGGGGTTTCATCGAGTGCAGCCACAACTTCGATCCCATTTCCGTGGCGAAGTTTGTGTGTGCTGAGAATCAGAGCATTCTCCCCCATCTCATCACGCACTGTCTTCAGGCCTTCAGCGATGTCTTTGACTTTGAATTTTTTAATTTGCATGGTTTACCCGTACGGTTCCAACGATTTTGATTTCAAGTGTGGTCGGCAGTTCAGTGATAGCCAGCACCGCCATATCCGGAAAAACGGTTTCAGTCATGCGCCGCACATACAGCCGGACGCTCGGCGAAACGACCATGACCGATGGATGCCCCTGCTCCATGAGCTTGTCAGCATTCTTTTTGATTTCCGCATAAATGCTCTGCAATACATCCGGGGGCAGGTTGGGAATTTTCAGATTATTTTCACCGCCACGCACGGATTCGATGATCATGCGTTCGAGCTCCGGATCGATCGTCTGCGCGTGCAGGACACCATCTTCTGTGACATAGGGCGTATGCAGCGCCGGGCCGAGGGCATTGCGCACATACTCGGTCAGCACATCAGGGTCCTTGCTGTACTGAACCGAATCACCGATCGTCTCGAGAATGCGAACCAGGTCACGGATAGAGACGCGTTCGCGCAGCAGATTCTGCAGGATCTTTTGCAGCGCTCCCAGGGTGATCTGCGCCGGTACAACTTCTTCAACAACCGCAGGATACTCTTCTTTGATGGTATCGAGCAGTTTCTGCGTCTCCTGCCTGCCGAGCAACTCATGGGCATGGCTTTTCAACAACTCTTTCAGGTGTGTCGCCAGGACAGCTGCAGCCTCGACAACCGTGTAGCCGGCATTTTCCGCTTCGCTGCGGCGTGCTTCCGGGATCCAGAGAGCGGGCAGACCAAAAGCCGGCTCAACGGTTTCTATTCCGGTAATCGTCTTACTCACGGCTCCGGGGTTCAGGGCCATGACATAGCCATGCTTCACCTCACCACTGCCGATCTTGTTGTCGCGGATTTTGACGACATACTCGTCTGGTTTCTGTTGGATATTATCGCGAATACGAATCTTGGGGATGATGATGCCCTGCTCCAATGCGACTTGCTTGCGAATCATGGTGATCCTGTGCAGCAGGTCTCCGCCGTGCTCAGGATCGACGAGGGGAATCAACCCGTAGCCGATGACCAGCTCAAGCTGATCGACATGTAGAAATTTCTCGACTTCTTCTTCAGATGGCGGTGTTTCATCATCACCTTCCTGTGTTTCTTCGCCCTCAGGGGTTTTATCATCCTGCCCGGCAGAGCGTGCAACCACGAAGGTCAGGCCGGCAAGGCCGAGGAAGGGCAGCATCGGGAAGCCGGGCGTGAAAGCGAAGAGCGCCAGGGTTGCTGAAACGATGTACAGACCGCGCGGTTCATAGAACAACTGCTTGAGCAGGTCGTCGCCGATGTGTGAGGTCGATGCAGCCCGGGTGACGATGATACCCGCTGAAGTCGAGATGATCAATGCCGGAATTTGCGATACCAGACCATCGCCGACTGTCAGCAGTGTATATGTCGCAGCCGCATCACCAAAGCCCATCCCCTTCTGGCCGACCCCGATGATGAAGCCGCCGGCAATGTTGATAAAGGTGATAATCAGCCCGGCGATGGCATCTCCGCGGACGAATTTACTCGCCCCGTCCATGGCACCGTAAAAGTCAGCCTCACCGGCGATTTCCTCGCGCCGGCGCCTGGCTTCAGCCTCATCGATGAGACCGGCGTTCAGGTCTGCATCTATCGCCATCTGCTTGCCGGGCATGGCGTCGAGGGTAAAGCGCGCTGCAACCTCAGCGATCCGGCCGGCGCCTTTGGTGATAACCACGAACTGGATGATCACCAGTATCAGAAAGATGATCATGCCGACGACATAGTTGCCCTTGACCACGAAATTCCCGAACGCTGTGATGATTTGCCCGGCAAAGCCTTCTCCCAGGATCAGACGGGTCGAGGCGATATTCAACGACAGGCGGAACATGGTCAGGATCAGCAATAATCCAGGGAAAACGCTGAACTGCAGGGGTTCGGTCATGTACAAAGCGACCATCAACACGGCCAGGGCTGTGGCAATGTTTACTGCCAGCAGCAGGTCGAGAACAGGCACGGGCAGAGGAATGATCATGATCGCCAGGATGAGCAAAACAGCGACCGCTGCGACCACGTCGCTGTTCTTCTGGATACCCCGGCTGATTGTCATACTGAGAGCGGCCATGCGCTTCCTGTTGTTTATTTATCGATGATATACAACGTGCTTTTGTGTACAACTGAAGTGAAGCAATCAGACCTGTTTGTTTCGCAGGCGATAGATGTAGCCGAGAACTTCTGCAACGGCCTGGTAGGCTGCCAGCGGGATTTCCTGGCCCACATCACTTTCGCGGAACAGGAGCCTGGCCAGAGGCGGATTCTCGACGATCGGGATGTCATGTTCCCTGGCGATATCTTTGATACGTTGTGCCAGCAAACGCTCGCCCTTGGCAAGCACCACAGGAGCAGCGCTGTCTTCCGGGTTGTATTTCAGGGCAACAGCGTAGTGAATCGGGTTGGTGATCACCACATCAGCCTCCGGCACTGCCGCCATCATGCGTTTGCGCATCGCAGCAAACTGTATCTCACGAATCCGTGACTTGATAAGCGGGTTGCCTTCGACGCTCTTGTGTTCTTCCTTGACTTCCTGCTTGCTCATCTTGAGGTTCTTTTCGAATTCGTATCGCTGGTAGGCATAATCCGCCACAGCGAGGACGAACATGGCGACACCTGTTTTTAAAAGAACCATACCCGAGGTCGAAGCCAGAAATGTGATGATTCCACCGATGGGCTGGTCCATCATGGTGAAAAACCGCGGCAAAAGCCCGCTCAACGACGTGTACACCACGATGCCGATGATACCCAGTTTGAGCATATTTTTCAGCAACTCGACCAGTGACTTGAGCGCGAAAAGCCGTTTCACGCCTTTGATCAGATCGAGTTTTTCAAACTTCGGCTTCATCGATTCGACCGAGAACATGAAGCCGACCTGTGCGATGTTACTGATCAGCCCGACGATCAGCACAGCGACGAGAAATGGAGCCATAATCACCAAGATATCTACCGCAACCCGGATGTAGAGCGGCAGCATCTGATCTCTGGACAAATCGTAGGTGGCTGCATTTTTGAGATATTTTTTAAAGACCCCGATAATGTGCTGCAGCAGGTAACCGCTGGCCAGATACAGGAATCCTGTCCCGAACAATATGATCGCAGCAGAGTTTACTTCCTGGCTTTTGGCCACATTACCTTTTTGCCGTGCATCCTGGCGACGCCGTGGCGATGCCGCTTCTGTCTTCTCTTGTCCGCTTTCGTTTTCCGCCATGCTCTACCCTGCCATCAAGCGAACCAGCGTGGCGATCGTCACCCTGAGGGAGTCGATCAGCCGGGTCATGTAGCCTGCAAACATCGGCAGCGTTATCGACAGGGTCAGCAGCCCGACACCGATGGTGAGGGGAAAGCCGATGATAAAAACATTCATCTGCGGGACGGTACGCGCCAGGATGCCCAGGGCGACATTTGTCATGACCACTGCAACCAGCACCGGAGCACTGATTTTGATCGCGATGACAAAGACCTCATAACTGAGTTGAATAACCACCTGAGTGATCTCTTTCGGTATCACAGCAGTAGCGAGTGGGATGGCCTGAAAAGAGCGGATGATGCCTTCGATAAGCAGAAAATGACCGTCGAGAATGAGAAAGAGCAGCATGGCGATCACAGATTTGACCTGGATGATCACTGTGCCCTGCTCGCGTGACATCGGATCGAGTACGTTGACCATCCCGAATCCCATCTGCGTTCCGATCAGGCCTCCGGCGAAACGGATGCCATAAAAGATAAAGTTGCAGGCAAAGCCCAATACGATGCCCACCAGCACTTCCCTGCCTGCATGCAGTGCATACCCGGCAACATTTGTCGTATCGACGGCAGGATTTGCCACCATCGGCACGACCAGAACAGATAAAACCAGAGAAAAAGCAATCCGCAGTGGAATGGACACAGCCTTGTGGCTGAAAACCGGCAAAAGCGAAAGCAGGCTCAAAATGCGAATAAAGACCAGAAAAAAGACGTCACTTTCACGGAGTAATGAATCCATACTGCGGTTTATGAGAAGTGGTGATGGGATGTGAGTTTCCCCCCTTTTAAGCAAGCAATATGCCAGTGCCACTGCTTTCAGCTCTTATCTTTCATTAACGATGTTAGTCTATATTTTACAACTGCTTGCAGGTGTACATAAAATGAATGGCGGGTAGTTGGTGCAGAAATGCGATCAGCAGCAGGGGCATTTTTTTCCGCGCGGCGGAAACGGTAGAACGGAGAGCACGGGGCGATAGAAAGATGGCAGGGTCCGGATTACTTCACCGATGCGATATAGCCAAAAACCTGATTGGCGAAGTCGAGCATGGAGTTCATCATCCACGGCAGAAAGAGCGCAAGAGCAAGGGCAATGATGAGGATTTTCGGGATAAAAGTCAGAGTCATCTCCTGAATCTGCGTCACAGCCTGAAAGATACTGACGATCAGACCGGCAACCAGCCCGAGCAGCAAAATCGGCGCTGCTATTTTCAGCGTGGTCCATAGTGCTGACTTCATCAGTCCGAGGACAAAATCCTGAGTCATCTCTTCTCCTTTTTCATAGTGTGATATCTTTTTCGCCCGCGAAGACACCTCGGCAAGGTACATTTCCGGGCCTGGTGTCGATGAATTTACGCTTTCATGCCGTCCTTACGAAAACCCTTCGATCATCGAGCCGATCAACAGCGTCCAGCCATCGATCAGCACGAACAGCAGCAATTTGAACGGCAGAGAGATCATCATCGGTGGCAGCATGAGCATGCCCATGGACATCAGGATCGAAGCGACGATCATATCGATCATCAGAAAAGGGATATAGAGCAGAAACCCGATCTGAAAACCACGGCGCATCTCACTGATGATGAATGAGGGGATGAGCACGTGGTTGGGGATATCTTCCACCGTCGCGGGTCGATCAGTTTTCGACAGTTTGATGAACAGCGCAAGGTCTTTCTCCCGTGTCTGTCTGAGCATGAAGTCACGCACCGGCTTGATACCATTTTCCATCGCCTGCCGGCTGCTGATCTCTTCGGCTACGTAGGGCTGATAGGCATCAGTATAAATTTCATCGACCACCGGGCGCATGACGAAAAAGGTTAAAAACAACGCCAGTCCGATGATCATTTGACTGGGCGGCATCTGTTGCAGGCTCAGCGCCTGCTTGATGAAATAGAGCACGATAACGATGCGCGTGAACGCGGTCATCATGATCATGATCGACGGAGCCAGCGTCAGGATCGTGAACAGAAAGAGGATTTCCAGCGCCAGGGCAACGTCGCGCGGTTTTTCTGCACTATCGACGGATATCGAAACTTTCGGGAGTTGCTGGGCTTCTGCCTTTTCCGGGGCGATGAGCGCGGCAACGGCGAGTACCAGCAGCACTGTGAGGACAGATTTCTTCACCATCCTGTGTGAGGGTCCTGTTTTTCGGTGTGAGATGTTCTCTTCCGCTTTATCAGAAAAAATGGGCATCGTAGAGAAAAAGCGGGAGCTCTGAAAATAGTGCTCAGAAACTTGTATAAACTGTTCGTTTTTTTCACTCCAGCCAGAGCGCGATGCTCATTTATTCCATGGTTTTATGTGCAGCCGCAGGCAAGATATCGGGTAAACTCAGCTAACCGGGCCTGCTGCTGATATCGATATGTGTCATTCCGGCCAGGCGAAGCGCTGTGCCGGAATCTCATCTTTTCGGGTACCTGTCCGAGCCTGAGAGAGTCCGGTCTTCCCCTGCGGGGAAACCGGAATAAGCGTTCTGGTGCAGGCACGTGCTGTTCTCAGGCGGACTGGCTGAAAAGATGTAATCACGCTGAGCTGAACGAATAACCAGTGCAGGCACAGCCCGCGCCAGGAATAAATCATGATCAGTGCGGTTCGGCGTAAAGCCGTCTGATTTACGACTTTTTCAGATTTTCAAGGATTTGAGCAAAACGATGGGAACCCGGCTGCGCGCCGGCTGTTACGGAATGAAGCTCATCGGAGTTCTCTTCGGATTCGTGCTCCTCAGTGCCATACTCAGACAACATCTGGATTGACTCGCCGCTGACGCCGAGAAGCAACTTCTTGCCGCACACACGCACCAGCACGAGGGTGCTCTGCTGGGTGAGCGGCAATTTTTCGATCAGGTGCAGCTCTTTGCGCTGCGCACCGGCTTTCATGCCGGGCAACAGCCAGCTTCTGACGACCCATGCAAGCAGGATGATCAGAGCGAGCACGAAAAAAAAGCCTGATGCGAGCTGCAGGGCTGAAACGGCTCCGCCAGGCCCGGTATGCTCACCACCGGCCGGCGCATTCATATTCAGAAAAACCGGTATGGCCAGAACAGCAAACAGCAGCATGCTCAGGCCTGCAACGCGTTTTTTGGCAAAATTCTGATTCATCATCACCCCAGATTACGGACGCGTTCTGATTTGTGGATCAAGTTCGTGATGCGCACACCGAAGTGATCATCGACGACCACGACTTCGCCCTCTGCCAGCTTCCTGTCGTTTACATAGACATCGACTGGATCGCCGGCAAGTTTTTCAAGCTCGACGATGGAGCCGCGGCCAAGCTTGAGAATATCCTGGATCGGTTTTCGCGTGCGGCCGAGCTCAACAACGACATCGAGGGAGAGGTCGTACAACATCTCGATCGATTGTTCACCCACGCTTTCGGTCGAACCGCGCACCGGTTCGGTTGTCTGTTCCGCTGGGGCATCTTCGGCTGCTTCCATCGATGTGCTGCCCGGCAGTTCACTCTCATCCACAGTGGTCACTTCGAGGCCTGCAGCAGCGAGAATCGTCTGCCAGGCAGCATCACAAAAACGGCCCACCTTGATGCGTGTATCATTCAGGGCCAGGCTGTAGGTAAAAAGCAGGCCGTCAATGGTGTAGTCATCTTCAGTGATTTCACGCTTTTCCACATCGATGACTGAAAACTCAGGCGCCGGATCGAGTTTGGCTGTAAAAAGATTGGCAGCCGCCAGGTTCCAGTTGTCGAAGAGAACATCGAGGCTGTCGATCGCTTCGTTGATTTCAATGACCCTGGCCAGAAAATTTTCCGCATCATCACCAGCGACGACGAACAAATTCCGGCTCTCGCTCTCCCATGTAATCGTGGATTTCAGGATCACACATTCTTTGCCACCAAAGTGACTCTGTGCTGAGAGAGGGTCAAAAGCATTGACATCCTCGAGTGTGAACTGTACCGGCAACATCGCATCGTTGGCCAGGGCAGTTTCAAATTCAGCAGCGATATCCTGCTCGACCTGTAACAGTTTTTCCTTCTCAGTAGCGTCAATTGTGGCGCTCATTTTTTTCTCCACTTCTCGTCTTGCCAGAAAAAGTCATCGATTTGGACAACACTCTGTTTCTTCTCGTCACGCCGCTCCCGGGGGTGACGTCCGCTCCGTCTCATCTCGTCACACCGCTCCCGCGGTGTGACGTCCATCTTGCCGCTCCAGCGGCAGACCACAAGCGCAACGAAACACCAACGGCCCGGAATGCCGGCAACCACTCCGATGAGCCCCCAGCACTTCCGTAAAACAGGCGGCTTCCAGGCACGCTGAAGCGTGCCTGACAAACATTCCTCATGCAGCCGCGCCGGTTGTTGCTTCGGCATCGGTTTCATTGACCAGGCCAGCAATTTTCAGTGAGATATGCTTGTCTTTGATCCCGGGTTGCCCCCAGTACTGCGGCCGGCCGTTGATATAAACCGGCACCGGGCTGTTCACCCGGGTATCCAGCGTAAGCACATCGCCAACTTCCATATCCAGCAACTCCCGTACTGTGATCTTTTTGCGCCCGAGCTCTGCCTGAATATCCAGCGGAGCCTCGCGGACGCGGTCGATCACCGCTTTTTCGTCCTCCGGTGTGTACTCCACCGTATTCGAGCGGATGATCTGCTGCGCCGATAAATTGGGCAGAATGCTTTCGAAAATCTGTATCGGAAAACACAGGTTGATGAACCCTGTCGCATCCTGGGCCTTCACTTCGATGGAAATGGAAATGACGATCTCCTCGATCGGCGCGATCTGGATGAAGTTCGGCCTGCTCTGGTAGCTGGTAACATAGCAGTTCAGCGGCATCACCTGCACCCAGGCATTGTTCAGCTCTTTCACCATATCGATGCCGATCGATCCGATAATACGCTGTTCGATCAGGGTCAGCTCGCGCATCTCGTCGAAGGTTTTGCCCGTGCCGCCTAGCAGGCGGTCGATGGAGTAGAAAACAAAGGGCAGAGTCAGCTCCATGATCGCATCACCCTGCAGTTCTTCTATGCGCAGTACGTAGATACAGCTCGGGTCGCTCATCGACAGGCTGAACTCAGAATAGGTCACCTGATCCACAGCGATCAGCTTGACGTTGGCCAGAGTGCGCAGTTTTGATGTGAGATAATTTTCGAGAATCTGGCAGAAGCGCTCGTGCACCATCTGCAGGATACGAAAATGCTCCTTGGTGATCAGGTTGGGATGGCGGAAATCATAGATGGAAACCTGCTTCTGCTTCTTCTCTTCCTTCTCTTTCGCCTCGAACGCGTCTCCGGATTCTATGTCCGATAGTAACGCATCTATCTCATTTTGATTGAGAATTTCTGCCACAATTTCCCTCTATTGCATGACAAAGTTTGAGAAATAAACTTTTCTGATTTTTCCGCTCTTCAACAAACCATTGACTTTCTCCCGGATTTCTTCTTTGAGCATATCCTTTTCCTCGCTGCTATCGATATCTTCTAGAGTCTTCGACACCAGAATACCGATGAGGACATCACGCAACTGCACTTCTTTCTCAGTTAGCTCCTTTTCAACATCCGGCTTGGTGAACTCCAGCGCAAGCGTAATGTTGAGAAAACGGATACCCTGTGTTCCGGCAGGATTGACGATGACGTCAGGGACCATATACAGCAAACCCGGCTCTCCGGAGTCGTCCTCTTCTTCTTCAGCGACATCAGCAACGGCCTGTTGCGGCTGCGCGATTTTTGAAATCAAAAAGTAAGCGATTCCGGCCTGGAAGAGCATAAGGGGCAAGCCGATCATCAGCACCATTTTCATGGCACCGCCGCCAGACTTTTTCTCTTCAGTTTCTTCGCCTTCCTTTTTTTTATCATCATCTGCCATCTTTTTCTCCTGTTTTGCTATCCTTCGTACTCTTACTGTCGGGCAGCATGTATTGCAACTGATCGATCTTGTTCAGGTTCAAGCGCATTACTTTCTCATTATCTTTGAATTTAACATACAACTCCACCCGCCTGTTTTTCGCCCGGTTTTCAGGCGTGGTGTTCGGCACAAGTGGTTTCGTGTCCGCATAGCCGATACACGCCAGATTTTCCCTTTTGACACCCATATTCTCAAAATAGTGCAACACATTGATCGCCCGTGCCGCAGACAGCTCCCAGTTCGATGGATAGCGTGGTGTGCGGATGGGAACGTTATCCGTATGACCCTCGATCAAAATCGTACCGTTAAACTCCTTGACCATTTCGACGATTTTGCGCAACACCGGGAAAAGCTTTGGCTTCAACCGCGCGCGCCCGGAATCGAACAGCAGGTTGTCATCAAAAGTAAATTTGACCGCGTCCGGCAAGGACTCAACCTTTACGCCATCTTCCATGTCCATCTTCTTGAGCAGGTTCATAATTTCGGGCACCTTCTCCCAAACCATGGAGAGTTTGTGGAACTGAATTTCCGGATTCTTGATCGTGGACAGGCTCATCAACGCCCGTTTTGATTTCAGAATACCAAGGGCGCCCTTGAGAGACCCCATGGCTTTCTGGAACTCAACCTGCTGGATCGAAGAGAAAGAGACGATCAGGATAAAAAAGGTCAGCAGCAGACTCATCAAATCAGCAAAAGTCGCTAACCACCCCGGTGCCCCGGCTTCGCAATTACACGACTGTTCTTCTTCCATTATTCTGACTCACTTGCGACTGCAGTTGAACGTATTTTGGGTGCAATAAACGAAACAAGTTTTTGCTCGACGATACGCGGGTTATCCCCGCTCTGCATAGCAAGGATGCCCTCCATCATCAATTTTCGGATCAGCACTTCCTCGCTCGACCGGGCTTTCAGTTTGCCTGCGATGGGGATAAAAATGACATTGGCCAGCACGGCGCCGTAAAAGGTGGTCAGCAGAGCAACAGCCATTGCCGGGCCGATCGATGAAGGGTCTTCCATAGAACCGAGCATGAGTACCAGCCCGATCAGGGTACCGATCATCCCGAAGGCCGGCGCATACATGCCCATGGTGTCGAACAATCCGGCTCCGTTCTCATGCCGGTCTTTTAAGTAGGAAATTTCCCTGCTCAGAATATTGCGGATTGCGTCCGGCTCGGTGCCGTCGATCGAGAGCTGCAAACCCTGCCTGAGAAATGGGTCTTCGATATTTTCCATCTCCTTTTCCAGGAACAGAATGCCCTCGCGCCGTGCCATGTCCGCGAAATGCACGAGCTTTTTGATCACCTCACCCGGGGATGTGGTCTTATACAAAAAAGCGTTTTTCATCACCCCCATGATAGAGATGACATCTCCCAGGGGATAATTGATCAGCGTTACGCCAATGGTGCCGCCGACGACGATCAAAATGGAGCCCGTATCCCAGAATGAGCTCAGGGGGCCGTTTGCCATGATCGAGCCGAGGACCATCGCAAAGGAAAGAATAAAACCGATTAATGTTGCCAGATCCATGCGTTACACCTAATCAGGGAAATTCATAAACTCAAAAGGCCGCCTTAACTGTATATTATCGTCAGAGTCACAGCAAGGTCCTGCGCCGAATAAAATTTTTCCGCAACCTGCCGTCCTGCGTGAAGTGCTTATTCAACAGGGCTGGCGGGTCAGTTTGTAAATTCAGGATCGTTGAGGTCTTCGCCAAAATTGGTTGCCCGCAGGCGACGTTTGTACTGAACCACACGCCGCACGATCTCTTCCACACCTTCGCACACGACAAATTTCGATTTGTTCGTGAGCGTAATGATCGTATCAGGGGCTGCTTCGATCGTCTCGATCATCTCGGCATTGATGACAAACTCGCTGCCGTTCAAACGCGTCACTGTGATCAATTCTTCATCCTTTCCGCTCCTGCGGGACATTACTTTCCTGCCCCGGATCAACTCCGGGACAGGCTCTTATTTATTTTATCGTTTCAAATTCACCAATTCCGTAAGCATTTCGTCGCTGGTGGTGATCACACGGCTGTTTGCCTGGAAACCACGCTGGGCAACGATCATGTTGGTGAATTCCTGCGCCAGATCGACGTTGGACATCTCCAGCGCGCCGGGAATGATTTCCGACTGGATCGATTCACCGGCGAAACCAAAGATCGGATCACCGGAGTTACCGGTCTGGCGGTACGAGTTATCACCGACGCGCTGCAAACCGGAAGCATTGTTGAACGTGGCAATACTGATCTGTGCCAGGGTCTGCGATACGCCGTTGCTGAAGACGCCGGTAATGGTGCCTGAACGATCGATAGCGATATCCTCGAGATCACCATTGCCATAGCCGTTCTGATAAGGCGCGACAGCAGTGGATGGCGAGGAGAACTGGGTCAGGCCATCGAAGTCTCCCAGCGTGCCGACATCGAGTTTGATATCCATCACCTCGGCGCCGTTATTGGGGTCGATCTTCAGCGAGGTCAGGCCATTATCAAAGGTAAAGGTGTTCAGCGAACCATCGGCATTGAAGGTCACGATCCCTGAGCTGCCGCTGGAAATGATCTCATCACCGTTGGTGCTGGCCTCCCAGGTCCACTGATTGTTCAGGTCCGTCTTGGTAAAGGTCAGCGTAATCAGATGCTCTTCACCAAGAGCATCATAGGCTGTGATACTGGCGCTGTGGGTGATATCTTCCGCGGCCTGCAGCTCGTCAAAGCTGAGGGCTGTATTGAAAACGCTGTTCGAAGTCACCCGCAGCGAAAGCGAGGTGATGGCATTCTCTTCGCCCTTGTCACCTTCGATTTTCAGCGAGCCGTCGCTGTCGATGTAGGCGCCTGGCAGCGATTCGATACCGAGCATCGTTTCGATTTCTGACATCAGATCATCGAGGGTGCTGGTGTTGGTCACTGTGTATGTTGCCGTCACCCCGGTGCCGTTAACATCTGCACTCATCTGGATGACATCATCTACAGCGAGACCCAGCGACTCGCCATTGGCATTACGCAGCTTGGTCAGCTCCTCACTGCCGGAAGAAACATGCGAGAACTGATCGGTTGAAGTTGTGGTGCCGGCGCTGCTGTCCACCACCCCGTTCGCAGAGGAAAATGCCGACTCCAGGGTCGGGTTGTTGCTGCTGAACTCCAGCGTATGCGCGGCGCCGGACTCGTCAGTCATGACAATAGCACCGTTGGCATCAATAGCTGCCGAGAAAGAATCCGCTGAAAAATCATTGTTGATTTCCTCGATCAGGTCATCGAGAGAGTTGAAATTGCCGTTTCCGACCGAAGAGTCATTATTAACATAAAAATATGTATTTGTCGTCGTCCCGTCTGAAACCGTGAGGCTGGTGACACCGGAAACCAGACCTGTGACATAAGAGTTCGACTGGCCACGGGCAAAAAGGCCGTTGACATCAGTGTCGTCCCCGGCTTCCTCAATGGCGAGGATGACATTGCTGTCAAGAATCGTGGCCAGAGGCTCGGCACTGGCATCGAGGTTGCCGGAAAATTTGATTTCCGTCGTCGCCTTGGCCGGCACTTTCTGACCAAAAGGCAGAACGATGTCTTCGATAATCGAGCTGCTCGGGATGACACCCCGGCTGTCCGCCATCTTGCCCTGGATAATCCAGCCGTTGGTCGGATTGACCAGACGACCATTGGCATCAAAGCTCAAAGCACCGGCACGGGTAAAATATTTGGTCTTGCCGGAGCGCATGACAAAGAAACCATCGCCGGCAATGGCCAGATCAGTCACCTCGCCCGTGCTTTCCAGATTGCCCTGGGAAAAAATCGTATCGATGCTGGCGATACTCATACCCAGCCCGACCTGAAAGGGATTGGTTCCGCCTTCAGTATCTGATGGCCGGGTAGCGCCTTGCAGCGTCAGGGCCAGAACTTCGCGGAAATTGACCCGGCCAGCCTTAAAACCAACCGTGTTGACATTCGCGATGTTGTTACCGATGACATCCATGCGGGTCTGGTTGTTACGCAAACCGGAAACACCCGCAAAAAGTGATCGCATCATGGTTGTGTACCTCCATGAGATTGAAGTGAACTGATATGAAAGTGCGAGACGTGACTGCGTCAATCGTTCAGCAGTCAGGCATTCCTCACAGAGGTCCTGCCGCTTCGTCTCAGAGAATTGATTTTTCTGCCTTGTGTTTTTCTGTTATCCCGCATGGCTGATAAAATTGCCCTTCATGCAAGGATGCGGCATAACCGAAAATTTTTGTTCAGTAAAACGAACGTTGCTGTTCGATTCATTTGAATTCCGGCTCCATCATGAAAAAACAACGGCGCCGTCGATGTTGGTAAAAACCCGCTGGGCGGCTGCCTGCCGCTCCATGGCTGTGACCACGGTGTTGTTCGGCACGTTGACGATAAAGGCAGCGTCCGGAGTGAGAACCAACGTGTCACGAATGCCTTTTTCGCGCGCCATACGCACAGCGCTGTCCAGAAGCGCGGCCTGCTGGCTGTCGATGCTGATTTCACGACTTTGCAGTCGATCCTGCACATGCCGGGACAAGCTGACACTGCCCTCTTCCCGGCTTGCACGTCGCAGCAGCTCCTGAAAATCCGGCTTCTGCGCAGCACCTTTCTGGCTGCGCCCCGGGCGTTCCTGCGGCTGGGGGTTAACGCGACCCGGGGCCGGATCAAAGGGTATGTTGTTTTGAATCGCCATAATCAGAAAACCCTGTTTTGCTCACGTTGTCGTTATCCCATCTCTCTCATCATTCCGGGCGCTATCATTCCTCATCCGGTTGCAGAATGCGTTCGACATCGCCGAGTTCGAGCTCGGAATTACCCATCAGCAAAAAGGCCTTGCCTTGCTCGTAGCGCACGCCCGTAATCGTGCCGCGCACGAAAGTCGTCACATCGAGTGAGGTGTCATCAGCAGCAGACTTGGCGCTGACTTCAAAGCGGTACGCACCCGGCGGCACCTTCTTGCCTTCTGCATCGAGGCCATCCCACTCGATCTTCTGCTCGCCGGCCGCCGCACCATCCATCTGCAGCATACGAACCAGGGTTCCGGTTTCGTCATAGATACGGATCGACACTTTTTTCGCGGCAGAATCCAGCCGGAAACCAGGCTGGGTCATACTGCCTTCGTCAACGATGATCGTATCCGTCAAAGCGATGACGTCCTTGCCGATCAAGGTCGTTACCA
>WFTM01000080.1 GCA_015485525.1 Candidatus Zhuqueibacterota bacterium
CAGGAGTCAGCCCGGACGCTGCAGCAGGCGGGTGCAGATTTCCTGGCCATGGCCTGCAACACGGCGCACTATTTCTACGAGGATGTCGCCGCCTCTGTGCATATTCCTGTTCTGCACATGCATCGGGTTCTCGAAGCCGCTCTGAAAAAGCATTTTTCTCATGGAGCAAAAATCGCCTTGCTGGCGACTACCGGCACGCTACGCGCGAAAATATTTCAACAGCATTTGCCTGATTTCGATATCGTGGTGCCGGATGAGAAAGAGCAGAAAGAATGGGTCATGCCGGCAATTTATGGCGAGGCGGGGATAAAAAATGTGGGCGTGACTCATGAAAATATCGGCTTTCTGTTGCAGGCCGCAGAGCGGCTCGCCGAGGAAAAACCCGCGGCTTGGATTGCGGGCTGCACCGAAATCGAGCATGCGCTCGAGAAGGTCGAATTGTCATCTCCGATCTTTCTCCCCCTCGATCTGCTCGCACGCGAACTGGTGCGGCAGGCGTTGAACTGAACAGGGTCTGTCCTGTTATTGCACCAGAGAATCAGCCGGCGACTGCATGCGCGGGATGCCGTGCTGCCATTCCGCATCCGGGAGCCAGTCTTCGGGCACCACGACGCGCAGGCCATCTGCCGGCTCGAGCACCTGCCAGCCAAAGACCGGATCGACGTAAACCGTTTTCAGGCCCGGCGGTCGGCGGAACTCCCGCGCCGGATAGCGCAGAGAGGCCTGGCGCATGAAACGGGCCCAGATCGGTGCCGCACCATAGCCGCCGGTTACGCCAGCACCGTTCTTGCGGTACATTTTATAGTTGCGGTCATAGCCTACCCAGACCGACACCGAAAGCGACGAGGTATAACCATTAAACCATGCATCGGTGAAATCAGTGCTGGTGCCTGTTTTGCCGGCTGCGATACCGGCAAACCCCGCACTGCGGATGGCGCGAGAGGTCGCGCCGCCCCCTTCGACCACACCGCGCATCATGTCCAGGGTCATATAGCTCGCCTGAGGCTGCAGCCTGCGATCTCCGAAAGTGCGCAGGGAGCGGAACAGCACCACGCCATTGACATCTTCGACGCGCTTTATGGTGGTAGGCTCGAACCAGGAACCGTTACGGGCAAAAACCGCGTATGCCGAGGCCATTTCGATCGGTGAAATTCCGGCTGTGCCGATGGACAGGGAGAGAATTTCCGGCAGCTCGGCTGTAATGCCGAAGCGTCGCACTGCGCGGACGATGCCTTTGGGCGTCAGCCGCGCGCCGATCTGTGCGGCGATGACATTGACCGACTGCATCAGGGCGGATTTGAGCACCAGTTGCCCGCGATAACGGCGATCAAAATTCCGCGGGCGCCACGGCCTCGAACCGGGCTGGTAAAACGTGCTCATCGTATCCATGACGACACTCGCCGGTGTCATGCCGAGCTCATCGATTGCTGCGTAGTACAAAAATGGTTTTATCCCGGAGCCCACGTGCCGGTTACTGCTCACCGCCCGGTTAAAACCGCCGGGCACGCGTTTGCGCCCGCCGACCAGCGCTTTGATATCGCCCGTGGCAACAGACACAACTGCCATCGCACCCTGCAGTGGTGCGCCGGTAGAGTCGAGCTCAGCCTCGAGTTTCTGCACGCCATCTGCGAGCGTGCGCTCAGCGAGTTTCTGCAGGTCGGGATCGAGAGTGGTGTAAATTTTCAGACCGCCGTACTGCACCGCATCCTGGCCAAAGAGTTTCGCTGCCTCTTTGATGACGTAATCGACGAAATCATTGCTGCGCTGCCGGCGGGGCACGAGCCGGATGCTGTCTGCAAGAGCGCTGAAGTACAGGCTGGAGTCTATGCTGCCCGTGGCCAGCATGCGGCGCAGAACCAACCGCCGTCTTTTTTCAGCAGCAGGAAAATTGGTAAAGGGGTTAAATATATTCGGAGAATTGACCATGCCGGCGAGCAACGCTGCTTCGGAGAGCGTCAGGTCTGCTGCGTGTTTGCTGAAGTACTGCTGGGCCGCATCTTCGATACCATAGGATACACCGCCGAAAAAGACGACGTTGGCGTAGGCTTCGAGAATTTCTTCTTTGCTGAACATCGATTCCAGTTGTACGGCCACGAGGGCATCTTTGAATTTGCGCATGACTTCCCGGCGGTAGGAAAAGAACAGTACTTTCGCGAGCTGTTGTGTGATCGTGGAGCCGCCTTCACGCCTGCCGCGGAAAAGCGTTGAATACAAGGCTCGGGCAATGCCGATTTTGTCGATGCCGTGATGGCTGGCAAAGCGTGCGTCCTCCGTGGCAATGATGCCCTTGAAAAACCATGGACTGATCTGGGATGACGGCACGTACATCTGCCCGCGCAGCTGATAGACCAGGGAGCCATCATCGGCAAAAACCTGCGTCGGCCGCGAATAGACCAGCTGGCGAAAGTCATCGGGTATGTGCGGAAGGGATGCTGAAATCGAGTAAAAAGCGAGATACAGCACTGCCAGCAAAGCGGTTGCCGCGATGATCAGGCTATAGAAAAATTTCGTCTTCATCAGGGATAAAATCTTCCTCGTCGAGTACCAGTATCAGATCATTAATCCAGTCTTCAGGAATGAAATAGACATAAGCTTCGAGATTATCGACAGCAACGGCAACCTGCACCAGGCCCTCATCGATTCTGTCAGAGACAGCGACCTTCATCGCCGGGCCGGCGTACTCAACCATGGCCGGAAGGGCATGTAAAAAATCATTCTTGCGCACAAAACTGAGACGATCGAGCAGCTCCTGGAATCTCGCAAGGCTGAAAATCCGCTCCGGAGAAAAGCGCTCATCGGTGCTGACGTCGAGATTGACGCGCATGCCATGGTTGATGAGCATATCCATCTGCGCTGAGGTCAGGTGTTTGTTTTGCAGGATTCGGTTGCGCTGATCGAGCAGGATGACCTGCAGACCGGCATCGCTCTGGTTGAAGACGATATTTTCCAAAATGCCATTGGCCCGATAAAACAGCAATGAATCGGGCGAAACGATGAGGGAGCCGAGGAAGGATGGCAGACTGTTGTAAACCCGGGAAAAGACCTCTGGCGGCACAACCAGTTGATCCCGCCTGGCGGTTAACTGTACCAGCTCGGGGAACGTGTGCAGATTGTTGAGCTCACGATCGCGATCACGCATTTCGCGTGCAAATTTTTCCAGATTCGTACCGGCGAGCAACTGCTGCTGCTCAGCCGCCCAGCTCCTGCCCACTTTCTGCCGCCCGCCATTCTGCCAGACGAGGTACATGCCTACACCGCGCTCGATGATATCAAAGCGGAACTCCAGGATAACAAACAACAGGAGAAACACACTGATCCAAATTCTGTTTTGCCGGCGCCAACGCCACCAAGGCAGAAAATTGTTTTGCACTTGCAATTTTTCCATGAAAGGTCTAACTTCGTTGCATTTACTCAGGACTACACACGATGCGTCTGGATTTACACGTACACTTAAAACGCTCCCATAGCCTCGAACACCTGCGCTCCACTCTACAAAAACGCCGGCTGGACGGAATCGCCATAACAAACTTCTGGAACATCTCCTACGCAAAATGGGTGCGTGAACGCTTGCCGGAGTACCTTATACTTGTCGGCAAGGAAGTGGTTTCCAGCAAGGGGCATATCCTTGCCATCGGCATCGATGAAAACATCCCCGACTTCAAAAGCCCACGCGAAACCATCGACCGCGTCCACGACCAGGGTGGGATTGCCATCCTGCCACATCCGTTTCTGATCTACAACTCTGTCGTGCCTGCCGGCGAAAACAGCAGTCTGCCCTTTGATGCCGTTGAGATATTTAATTACCGGGCAGCACCGTTTCTCTGGCCCAACGGACTGGCAGCCCTGCGCTTTGCCTTCACCTCCCTGCCCCGCGTGGCCAACTCTGACGCCAAGGATATCGTCTCCATAGGGTCCTGTTATAATGACATCCCGGGAACGACGGCCGCGGAAGTTTTGGCAAATCTGCGGGCGGGACAAATAACCCGCCACACCGAGATGGTCTGGCCCACCCCGCGCTGGGCATTCAATTTTTTACATCTCTACCTGACCCATCACAAATCCAGCAATTGCGCGATCTGCGGCGCTGTTTTCAAACGAACGGTCTTCAAAAAAACCATCACCTGCGAAGTTTGCGGTAAAACACGCAGGCGACGGATCATCTGCCCGAACGGACATGGTATGTGCAAAGCCTGCCGCACCGAGCGCGATTTCAAACAGGAAAACCTGAGGCAGTATCGCAGTGAGATGGGGCTGGAAGTCTGACCACTCAGCCTGCCAGGATTCCCCGGCACTTCTCTCCTCGCCTGCGC
>WFTM01000081.1 GCA_015485525.1 Candidatus Zhuqueibacterota bacterium
GGCGGAACCCATGCTCTGTTTGAAGAGCAACTGAAGAAGTTCGACATCGAAGTCATCTATGCGGACAGCCCGGATGCAGCTGAGTTTGCCGCCAAAATGGACAGCCGCGTCAAAGCGGTGTTCATCGAAACACCGGCCAACCCGACGCTGGCCATTCTCGACATTGCCGCGATCGCCGGGATTGCCCATGACTGGAACGTGCCGCTGATCGTTGATAACACTTTCGCGACACCCTACTACCAGAGCCCGTTGCAGCTCGGGGCGGATATCGTCCTGCACAGCACGACCAAATACATCGGCGGGCATGGCGATGCTATCGGCGGCGTGGTTGCGGGCTCAAAAACGTTCATCGATGAATTGCGCTCCTCCGGGCTGAAGGAACTGGGTGCGATCATGAGTCCGTTCACAGCCTGGCTGATGCTGCGCGGCCTGAAGACCCTGCCGGTGCGCATGGATCGCAGCAGCGAAAACGCCATGCAGGTGGCGAAATTTCTGGATGGGCATGAAAAAGTCAGCCGTGTGCACTATCCCGGTCTGCAGAGCCATCCCGGTCATGATATTGCGCGCCGGCAAATGCGGGGCTTCAGCGGCGTGCTCGCTTTTGAATTGCACGGCGGGTTCCCGGCAGCTGAGCGCATGCTCAATGCCGTCAATCTGATCAGCCTTGCTGTCAGCCTTGGCGATTGCGACACCCTGATCGAGCACCCGGCCAGCATGACGCACAGCTCCTATTCCCCGGAGGAACGCAAGGAGCTCGGCATCAGCGACGGGCTGGTTCGCCTGTCCGTCGGGTTGGAAGGGATCGACGATCTGCTCGCAGATTTGCAGCAGGCGCTGGATAAAGCCTGAAACACAGCCCTGTGCTGCAAAGACCTGTGAGCAGGGAACAAAAATGAGAAAAAAAACCAGTCAACCGATGCTGCGTGCTGCCGAAAGCAGAGCTCAGCATCATCAACATAAAAAATCGGAGTAATACGATGGCAATATTGAAAGAACAAGACCGCCAGGAAGTGGAAAAGATGTTTGCTGACCTGCCGAATCCGGTCAAGCTACTGATGTTTACGCAAAGTCTCGAATGCCAGTACTGCAGCGAAACCCGCGAGCTTCTGGAGGAGGTTGCAGCAACATCCGACAAGATAAGCCTGGAGGTTTTAAACTTTGTCAACGACAAGGACATGGCGGAAAAGTACGGTATCGATAAAATTCCGGCGACCGTGATCATGAACGAAAAGGATTACGGCATTCGCCTGTTCGGCATCCCCTCAGGGTATGAGTTTTCCACCCTGCTGGAAACCATCAAAATGGTCTCTGCCGGCGATTCCGGGCTTCCCGACAGCGTGAAAAAAGAGCTGGCAGCGATCAGCGAAAAAGTGCATCTGCAGGTCTTCATCACACCGACCTGCCCCTACTGCCCGCAGGCAGTGATCAATGCATTCAAATTTGCCATGGAGAATGACAACATCACCGCAGACATGGTGGAAGCGATCGAATTTCCGCATCTGTCGCAGAAGTATGGCGTGATGGGCGTACCCAAAACCGTGGCCAATGAGCAGGGAGCAGCAGAAGGAGCTGTTCCGGAAACCCATCTGCTCGAACGCGTCAAGAGTATTCTCGCTGCATAAATCGAGGCCGGCCCTCTTCTCCGGAAGAGGGTCCGGCTTTTTTTGCACCGGCTCCGCTACCCTGCAGCCTCCCGTTTTTCCTCAGCAGCCGGTCGAGTGGAAAAATGTCCGATGTTTGCAATCCCTTTGATAGTTTTCCCTGCTTATTCAATCGTTTATTTCACAAATTACAGTTGTGCGCGCGGACAGGCAGGATAAATCTTCTTCATAATTTAATCCTTCTGCTCTGCTAAGCCGAACATCTTGGCGTTGACCTGAATTCAGCAGAAGGCGAAGTGAAGGGACAGCCAGTATCTCGGCTGCGCTCGTGTGCTGCCTCGGGAGCGGTGTGATGGGAGGACAACGTTTGTAGTGCACGATTTATCGTGCCTGACAGCCAAAAGACAGACGGTTTCTCAATGCACTGGTGTACTGCCGCGGGAGCGGCAACAGCGGCGTCACACCGCGGGAGCGGTGTGACGAGAGGAAGCTTACAATAAAGACAATCGTTGAGCAGGATAATAGCAAAATTGATGCATATTTCAGGTTAGTGACACGCTACCCTCAGGAAAGGAGATTTCCATGTCAGACCAACTTAAAATCACCGACAGCCGCACCGGCAAAACCTATGATATTCCCATCAAGGACGGTGCGATCAGGGCGATGGACCTGCGCCAGATCAAAGTCAGCGACGATGATTTTGGCCTCAAGTCATACGACCCTGCGTTTAAGAACACAGCCTCCTGCATCAGCCGGATCACGTACATAGACGGCGACAAGGGTATTTTGCGGTATCGCGGCTACCCCATCGAGCAACTGGCTGAAGGCAGCACCTACCTCGAAGTGGCCTATCTGCTGATCAACGGCGAGCTGCCCACGCGGGCGCAGTACGAAGAGTGGGAACACAACATCAAAATTCACACATTGCTGCATGAAAACACCAAGAAGTTCATGGATGGTTTTCACCATGACGCACACCCGATGGGTATGCTGGTGAGTACGGTCAGCGCTCTGTCCACGTTTTATCCGGATGCAAAAAACATCAGCGACCCGGAGTCCCGCAGGCTGCAGACCTACCGGCTGATCGGAAAAATGCCGACAATCGCAGCTTTTGCTTATCGACACATGATGGGACTGCCGTACATCTATCCGGACAATGAGCTGAGCTATACCGGCAATTTCCTCAACATGCTCTATCGCATGACCGAGCGCGAGTACAAGCCGGATCCGGTGCTCGAACGCGCGCTGGATATTCTCTTTATCCTGCACGCAGATCACGAGCAGAACTGCAGCGCCAACGCCATGCGCAGCATCGGCAGCTCCCAGGCTGACCCGTACGTTGCCACCGCAGGAGCGGCTGCTGCGTTGTATGGCCCGCTGCACGGCGGCGCTAACGAAAAAGTCCTGCGCATGCTCAACGAAATCGGCTCCGTGGACCGCATTCCGGCCTATATCGACAAGGTCAAATCCGGTGCTGTGCGCCTGATGGGCTTCGGACACCGCATCTACAAAAATTATGATCCGCGCGCACGCATCATCAAACAGACTGCGGATAAGGTTTTTGAAGTCACCGGCCGCAATCCTCTGCTGGATATCGCTCTGGAACTGGAACGCATTGCCCTCGAAGATGACTATTTCATCGAACGCAAGCTGTATCCGAACGTGGATTTTTACTCGGGTATTATTTACCAGGCCATGGGTTTCCCGACCGACGCATTCACCGTGCTGTTTGCTATTCCGCGCACCTCGGGCTGGATCGCCCAGTGGGAAGAGATGCTCAACGACTCGGAACAGAAGATCGCCCGGCCGCAGCAGATTTATCTCGGCGCAGACAAACGCGATTTCATCCCCATGTCGGACCGCGGATAAGGCATGGAAAACCTTGCGGAGGCTCGACCGCCTTCGCAAGGTTATTCCGGCAGTGCCGAAGCGATACGTTCGCGGGCGGTTTTCATCAGTTCGGGGAGTGCTGCCGGATTTTTATCCGGAGCTGGAATCGGCGGGTGGATGATCATCCGGGCATGCCCGGGCATCAGGGCGAGAGACCGCGCCGGCAGGATGTCGCGCGTTCCCACCAGCGTTATCGGCAGGACCGGCAACCCCAGGTCCTGCGCCAGGCGAAAGGCCCCCTTTTTGAACGGCAGCAGGTTACCGTCCAGGCTGCGTGTCCCCTCAGGAAAAAAGATCACCGAAACACCATCGACGATGCGCCGCTTTGCCTTTTCAAGCGCGTGCAGGGCTTTTTCCGTATTGCGCCGGTCGATGAAAATATGCCCCATCTTTTCACAACTATAGCCGATCACCGGTATCTTGTGAATTTCCTCCTTCATCACCCATTTGATGTCGATATCAAGCCAGCCGTAGAGCACTAAAATATCATAGTTGCTCTGATGATTGACGACGATGATGTACGACTGTTTGGCATCGATATGCTCTCTGCCGTGCACGGTCACGCGCATCGGCGTCAGCAGAGCGAGCAGGCGCGCCCAGTTTCTCCCGGCCCAGCGACCGGCGAGGTGGGCATATCCCAGTACGGACAACAGAATCGCAAAGGCTCCGAAGAGCGCCGTGAGCAAAGCGAGCAACGGGATGAAAATGAGCCATGTATAGAGGACATAGAGCAGCGGGGGCTTGCGAGGTGTCATACGTATCCTGTTTCGTAAACTGATGCTGTCAATTCGGTCATCCTTGCGGTGAACTCCTTCCTTTCTTCAGTTTCTCCCCTCTTCGCCAGCCCGGATGCGGCTATGGAAGAGATGTAGCCGAAGTGGCAACACTTCGGGAGATGCCGTAGCCGAAGTGGCAACACTTCGGGCCCTCCAAACGCCGTAACTCTTGCGAGTTCCGCTACTGGCCCCGGAAACTGCAGAGAAAAGCAACCCGTAGCTTACCGGACGGATAGCGGAATTCCACCCAAGACATCCACCACCAGACACTATCCACCCGGAAAATATCAGGCAGTGAGCTCAAGATAACACAGGCTGGCATTAAATCAAGGGAAAAAGCCAGCTCCCCTGAGCGGACCAGGGACTAAGCGCGCCAATTCGGAGCAAGAGCAAAAAATACGATTGCGCCTGTTTTCTCAGGACTCACGACTTTTTCAGCCGATGGGCATCGAGCACGGCGATGGCCGTCATGTTCACCACGTCTTCCTCGTTAGTGCTGCCGATCTGCACCACATGCACGGGATTGCGCATGCCCATCAGGATAGGCCCGACGGCTTCGGCTTTACCGAGGTGCTGGATCAGTTTGTAGGCGATGTTGCTGCTCTGCAAGTCAGGAAAAAGCAGTACGTTGGCTCCGTCTTTGAATGCAGTGAAGGGATAGGTTTCCTGCACAATCTCCGGAGAAACAGCCGTATCCGCCTGCATTTCCCCATCAACGATCAGCTCAGGATCACGCTCGCGGATGAGCTGCAGCGCCTGCTGTACTTTTGTGACCAGCGGGTGCTTCACACTGCCGAAATTCGAGAACGATAACAACGCCACGCGAGGCTCGATGCCCAGATGGCGTGCTTCTTCTGCAGCCAGCAGGGCAATTTCAGCCAGGTCTTCACTGCCTGGCTCCACGTTGACAGTCGTGTCGGCGAAAAAGTACACCTTGTCTTCGAGCACCATGGCGTACATGCTGGCCACTTTTTTCACGCCATCGCGCGTGCCGATGACCTGCAGGGCCGGGCGCAGTGTTTCCGGATAGTGATGTGTCAAGCCGGAAACGATACCATCGGCATCGCCCATGCGCACCATCATGGTACCGAAATAATTGTGATCCGTCTCGATGAGGCGGCGGGCATCGTAGCGCGTCATGCCTTTGCGCTTGCGCAGTTCATACAGAGCATCGATATAGGTCTGCCGGCCGGCGAACTCCAGCGGATCGATAATTTCGACGCCTCCGTGCAGGCGCAGCCCGAGTTCGGCGATCACTGCTTCAATGCGGGCTTTGTTGCCGATCAGGATCGGTGTTGCCAACCCTTCGTCGAGAACGATATCGCAGGCACGCAGGACCGTCGCGTTTTCGCCTTCCGGATAGACGATGCGCCGCGGTTCTTTACAGGCGCGATTGATGATCGTGCGCATGAATTTATGCGCACCGCCGAGGCGGGCTTCCAGCTCTTCGCGGTATTTCTTCAAATCGATGGTCTTGCGTGCGACCCCGGTCTTCATCGCGGCCTCGGCCACAGCCGGGGCAACCCAGAGCAGGACGCGCGGGTCAAAGGGTTTGGGAATGATATACTCCCGGCCGAATTTCAGCCCGCTGGTGCGGTAGGCTTTGACGACGGAATAAGGGATATTCTCCTTGGCCAGGGCGGCCAGAGCACGGGTAGCGGCTTTTTTCATCTCCTCGTTGATCGTGGTTGCCCGTACATCCAGCGCGCCGCGGAAGATGAACGGGAATCCGAGCACATTGTTGACCTGATTGGGATAATCCGAACGCCCGGTCGCCATGATGCAGTCCGGCACTGCAGCGACAGCATCATCATAGGTGATCTCCGGGTCAGGGTTGGCCATGGCAAAGATGATCGGCGGGCGGGCCATGCTGCGCACCATATCCTGCGTGACAACTCCGCCCTTTGACAAACCGAGAAAAACATCCGCGCCGCGCATGGCATCCGCCAGGGTGCGGGCTTCGGTTTCGATCGCCATCTCCTCTTTGAACGGGTTCATGCCGGCCTCGCGGCCCTTGTAGATGACACCACGCGAATCGCACATGGTCACGTTTTCCGGCCGGGCACCCAGGGAAATGTAGTATTTTGCACACGCGATGCCGGACGCTCCGGCGCCGTTGACCACAAGTTTCACCTCGCTGATGTCTTTCCCAACCAGTTCAAGGGCATTGAGCAGCGCAGCCCCGGAAATGATCGCCGTGCCATGCTGATCATCGTGAAAAACCGGGATGTTCATCTCCTTTTTCAGCGTCTCTTCGATATAAAAGCACTCCGGCGCTTTGATGTCTTCGAGGTTGATGCCACCGAAGGTCGGCTCCAGCAGCTTCACTGTGCGAATGATATCGTCGGCATCGTGGGTATTGAGTTCGAGGTCAAACACATCGATATCAGCGAATCGCTTGAACAGGACACCCTTGCCTTCCATGACCGGCTTGCCTGCTTCGGGACCGATATCACCCAATCCCAACACGGCCGTACCGTTGGATACGACCGCGACGAGATTGCCTTTGGCTGTCCAGTCATAGACGCGATCGCGATTTTTCTCGATTTCACGGCAGGGGATGGCCACACCCGGCGTATAGGCCAGGGACAGGTCCTTTTGGGTGACACACGGCTTGCTGGCGATAACCTCGAGCTTGCCGGGACGGCGGCCCTCATGGTACCGCAGCACTTCTTCTTTGTCTATCATGATTTCACCTCATTCTGTATGTCCCCCTGCTCCATACACCAAAGCCTGACGAATGGATGCAGAGAGTTTTAAAGGTATTTCTCCGGATTTTGTGCTCTTTCCTCGTGCGAAACGCTCTGAAGCATGCAGATTATAACCTCATCTGAGCGATTCGTCGCCCAAAACAATAAAATCCTTGTTGGCGGCTAGATATTGCTATTATTTGAGCCCTGCATCTGCAACCATAAAAATAACTGTGCACCTCAAAAGATAAGGATTTGATCCTGTTTTTGAACCGCGAAGTGCAGGTACTCGTTTTTACGGCACATCAGCCTGCTTCGTGCTCTTCGTGACCTTTGTGGCGATACCCGGCTTCAGCCCAACTCTGAGAAGAAGGAATACCCAAGCCCGACACGGACAATTAGAGATAAAAATATCCATGAAGGCCTGACAGCAGATACTGAAAATTGACCGGCACGCCTCCCTTCCCGCTGCTGCGATCCGTGAGAAGCAATTCACAAGCCGCAATGCCGGCCGGCCCAACGCCGCAACCATGCAGAAAGATCAAGAAACGTGCCATGGAAAGACCAAACATAACTTAATGATTCATAAACAATTATAAACCGTGAACTATTCCCCCATTCCCGAGGTTGAGAATTCCCGCAGACGCACTCGCAAAAACAGGAAAAGCCTTTGCTTTTTGCACAAAAAATATTAGACTTTGCCAGTGCGAACGAGGGCAGAAATCCACGTTCTGCGCAGCATGTCCGGCCCGGGCATGGAACGTTTTCCCATCAACTTGCTGACAAACAACACAAAGACCCGGCACCATTGCACGGAGTAACCTGTGGAAGAAAAAATATCTGCCAATATCGTCCCGCTGGAAGCACGCCAGCAAACGGAAATGATCGGCCTGTACTGTGATCGCATAGAAAAAGCCATTCAACAGAGCGCAACATACCAGGATGCGGTTCAGATCGTGGAAAGGGAATGCTCTGCTTTCAGTCAGGAGTGTAAAAGCGAAATTTTGCAAAAAACCCTGCGCCAGATCGCGCAGGACATCATCAGAAAAAAATGGAACAGTGAGCGATGATCACCAAAGAAATTTACATCGAAGACCTGATCAAGGAAGTCCCGGGGGCCGTGGCTTTTCTGATGGAACGCGGCATCAAATGTATTGCCTGCGGCGAACCTATCTGGGGCACGCTGGAAGACGCGGCCAAAGAAAAAGGCTTTTCCGATGCCGAGATCGACCGTATCGTGCAGGAGCTGAACCAGCTTTCCGGAGAGCAGGCGTCATAAATTTTTCAGGCTGAAGGTGAAAACAGCATCCCTGGTTTTTCCCGCCAGCCCCGTACTGTTGTCTGTTGTCATCGCGGGGAGATTCCGGACTCCGCCTTGCTCTGGCAGGTAAGGGCCAGCTCTCTTTATCCGCCTTTGCACACGACAGTCAGGGCTGGGCACCAACCGGTTTGTCCCTCACCCCGTTTTCTTTACCAACTTTAACCAAACAGGATACCATGCCCACTCCCCAGTCCCTCGATGCGATCTTCCGTCCCCGGTCCGTTGCTGTGATCGGTGCTTCCACACGGCCCGGAGCCATCGGCCGGGTTATTTTCGAAAAACTGCTGGCTTCGGATTTCAACGGCCCGGTGTTTCCGGTGCACCCGAAAGCAGAGTTCGTCCGCTCTGTGAAAACATATCCCGGTATCAGCGCTGTGCCGCAGCAGGTGGACCTTGCGATCATCGCAGTCAAGCGTGAGCATGTGCAGGCCGTAGTGCAGGAGTGTGCCGAGGCCGGTGTTCGCGGCCTGATCGTGGTCACCGCCGGTTTTCGCGAGGTCGGCGAGGAAGGGCTCCGGCGCGAGGAGAACATTCTCTCCATCGTGCGCGAGCATGGCATGCGCATGGTTGGCCCGAACTGCATGGGCGTGATCTGCACTGATCCCGAGGTTCGTCTTGATGGCACTTTTGCTCCCACCATCCCTCTGCCGGGCAATATCGGCTTTGTCTCCCAGAGCGGAGCCCTGGGCGTCACCATTCTCGAATACGCCGCCAGTCTGAATCTCGGTGTCTCCATGTTCGTCTCCATCGGCAACAAGGCGGATATCGCCGGCAACGACGTCCTGGCATACTGGCAAAACGATGAGTCTGTGGATGTGATCCTGATGTACCTCGAGAGTTTTGGCCGGCCACAGGAGTTTGTCAAGCTGGCGCGGGAGATCAGCCGCAAAAAGCCGATCATCATCGTCAAGTCCGGCCGCACCAGCAGCGGTGCGCGTGCGGCCTCCAGCCACACCGGCGCCCTGGCAGGCACAGACATCCTCTATGATGCCATGTTCCGGCAGTGCGGCATCATCCGCGCCGACTCGATCGAGGAGATGTTCGATTTTGCCATGGGTTTTGCCAACCAGCCGCTGCCAGCAGGAAACCGCGTCGCCGTGATCACCAATGCCGGCGGCCCGGCCATCATGGCCGCCGATGCCTGCGAAAACCTCGGTCTGGAGCTGCCGGCCCTGAGCGAAGCCACACAGGCAAAACTGCGCGAACGCGTTTCTCCGGAAGCCAGCACAACCAA
>WFTM01000082.1 GCA_015485525.1 Candidatus Zhuqueibacterota bacterium
ACGGAAAAATGTAGTCCGCGGTTCTCCGCGATGAGGGCGGCCCGCTCCCTTTGTGAAGGCGCAAAACCTCCGCAAAGAGAGCGGGTTGTCTCAGTTTTTGGTAGTGATTCCCGATTTTCGGGATTTGGGCTTGATGATCACCAGAAAGGTATTATCCACGGTTTTGGCGGCGTAGATGCCCGGCGCGTTGAGATCAAAAACGACGCGGGTGTATTTGCCCTCCGGATGGTAGCCGACACGGGCGCGTTGCACGATACCGCGCACGATCTCGTAGTTTTTCTGCCGGCCGAGAAAATAGACGCCGGGGATGTCGATGATCAGCCGCGGCGGGGATTTGGTCTCTTTCAGGTCGAGCCTTGCTTCGATGATGCCATTGTTGATGATGGCAAAAGTGGTGTCGCTCAGAGCCTGCACGCTGAGCACGGCAGTACCTTCTGGAATTGGTGGCGTGGCATCCGCAGTGAAGATCGTGAAATCGACGCGGCGATTGCGGGCACGCCCTTCCGCGGTGCTGTTATCAGCGAGGGGCTTGCTCTCGCCATAGGCGACAGGCATGAAAAAGCGTTTGGCGTCCACGCCGTGGCGGGAGAGAAAGCGCATCACGCTCTTCATGCGCCGGTCGGAGAGGGCCATGTTGTAGTAGTCGTCGCCGATGCTGTCGGTGTGGCCGGAGATGGCCACTTTGGCGCCCGGCCAGGTGTTGAGAATTTCCACCAATTTGCGCATGGTCGGCTCTTCGGATTTCCTTATGCTGGACCGGTCGAAGTCAAAAGTGATGCGCAGGGACATGTGGATCAGAGTGCTGTCTTCCTTGTCCGGGATGATCTCGATTTTACCAGCAGAGGTGAGCGCGATCTGCTGGATGCGTTCGAGCTTGCGTGCCAGGTCTTCTTCGATGGAGCGCTGGCGTTTTTCGACATCTTCCACACGGCGGCGGACTTCCTGTGCTGCCAGCAGCTCGTCAGCCAGGTCCTGCTTCAGGCGTGTGATTTCCTCGATATCGATCCCCGGGCCCATCTGGAACGGCTTGATGGCTCCAAAGGTGAATGTAAAAGAAAAACGGTGAGAGAATTCATCAAAAGCATCGATCGGCGCAAAGGCATAGTCCAGCTCGGTGCTCGAATTTGCCAGCCACTGCATGGGCATGATCAGCCCGAATCCGACCGACCATGGCGCAACAGCAGAATCAAAGAACTTATAGCCTGCGCGCAAGGAGATGGTCTCATCGATGCGCAGCTCGGTTCCGGTATAAATTCTGTACTCATCCTCGTTGCGCGTTCGGGCAACGTCGGTGGCGATGTTCCATTTCAGTTTTTCCCCGAGGGGCAGGCGCAGCGCAACGCCCCCCCGGATGGTTTCCGGCAGCAGCTCTCCCTGGTCGCGCAGTTTGATTTTGCTCACGGTGATGTTCTGCAATGTGGCGCCCAGGGAGATGTGTTTAAAGGCATAGACAGCGCCGACATCGACGCCGATACCTGTTCCGGAGAAACCAGCCAGGTCCTGGCGAATCAGCTTGCCGCCGGCACCGAAGGAAAGGGTGTTGCCAAAAACTTTGAGTTGCTGTCCCAGGCCCCACGAGAGCATGAGGTCACTGCTTTGCGCGGTGGTCCCTGTTGGCAGGAAGTTTTCATTCAGAGAGGTGATCGATCCCTCGCTGAAATACGTCAGGCCAAAGCCGGCGACGCCGAAGAAAAAGGGAAAGGAAAATTCGATATCGCCCTGTTGTGTGTCTCCGATCCAGCGGTGGAAGTTGGTCGAGAGCTTGGCTTTGCGCAGGATGCCGAGGCCACCGACATTATAGCGCAACAGGTTATAATCATTGGCCATGGCTGTGAACGCCTCGCCCATGCCAACCTGGCGCGCGTTGGGGCTGATGCGCAAGAAGGATGCGGCTGTCTGGGCAGAAATCACAGAGGGGATAGATAATATGACGCCTGCCAGCACAAGCGATGAGATGATGTTTTTCGTCCTGTAGATCATATCTGCTTTTGTTTTCCGTTCGAGTGTATGCATGGTAGCCTTCGCCTAACCTGAAAATTCAAAAAAACGAAAAAAAACCAGCCATCCCGCATCATTATATAACAGAGCTCTTCGCGCAGGGAAGCGGGACTGAGCGTGTTACCGCACGATGACGAATTTGCGCAGAAAGGTGATTTTTTCGCTTTGGCCGTTCGCGTCTCTGAAGGTGCCGGAGAAGCGCGCGAAATAGGTGCCGCTGCCTGCGTTGCTGCCGTTTTTGTGTTTCATATCCCACCACTGGGTTCGGGTCGTCGAGCGGCTTTTGGCCGGAATTGTCGTCCCATTATCCATGTTGAACCCGGTCGCCGGTATCGTCTGAACAAGGGTACCGTCCAGAGTGAAGATATCCACTTTTTCGAGGATGAGGGAGCCGGTGTACGCTTCCATGCGCATGCGCATGGGCACGCCCTGGCCGACCCGGTACGGGTTGGGCGCCAGGATGAAAGAAAAAGCCCCGGAGCCGATAACTTCCGGCGGCAGCGTGTCCGATGCCGCCATCCGCAGCACGACCGTCGCGGTGTCGATATCGATGTATCGGGCGCCGATTTCGCTGTTGGGTAAGGTCTGCAGACGGCCGTCGCCGGGTGTTCCCACAGCAGTTCTGGCCAGGGGCAAGCCGGGTGTGCTGAAAAATTCGCCGGTGGTGTAAACCGTATCGCCTGCAGTCGTGGGCACTTCCAGCAGCATCAGCTCCTCGATATCCGATGTGACGTTGTCGAAGAACTCGGCGTAAATAGTGTCCTGCGCCGGGGTGAAGTCGCGGTCAAACTCACCGACGACGCGCAGGTACAGGGTGTCGAGAAAAGAAATGCGAGTCGAGTCTGCGATCGGCCCGCGTTGATCTTCGACGATGATCTGGGCGCGCGTCTGCTGCAGCACCAGCGCCGTGTCCGTGGCGATATCCGTTGGCGTGGTAGGATCGACATAGCGTACGATCAGGCTGTCGCGGTCCTGAAGTTCGAGAATGCCGTTGCCAACCCCGACAAACTCCTGGATGACAGCCTGCATGCCGGTATCACTGCGATATTCGCCGTTGGCGCGTTTTTCCAGCAGCAGGGTTTCGCGGTCGCCATTGTTGTTGGCTGTCAGCTCAACTTCGACAGCGTTGAGAACGTCGATGATGTTGTTGTCGCGCAGGGTGACGAAGATGGAGCCGGGCGGGTCTGCGCCGGCCTCGGCCGCGCGTTTGAGACGATAGGCAAAAACCGGTACCCGGTCCTGGTCAGTAAAGGTGATTTCGGCATCCGCTGAAACTGCGTTTTGCC
>WFTM01000083.1 GCA_015485525.1 Candidatus Zhuqueibacterota bacterium
GCCGACGATGGCATCACCGTCGAACTGCAGGCGGAAGTGCGGCGAGATAGCCGCCACTTGTTTGCTGATGCCGGCAGCAGGATAGCTCAGGTCAAAAAAACCGAATTTGACGCCATTGCCCTCCGGCGCCGCTACCAGCGGCTGCCAGTGAAACATGGCAGCCAATGTGAGCAGAATGGGCTTCAGCACATTCGACCAGCCCCGTGTATTTACGCCGCGCCGTACGAGCAGTGGGGCCAGGTCGCGCCTGCGGTGCTCATACACCGCCCGGATCGGGCTTTTGCCCTCCTCCCGCAGCATCTCGATGGATTCGGGTTTGGTTTGTTTCTTCCAGGCCATTTTTCATTTCCTCAGGGGGGCGTCGTCGTTTTCATTCATCGGCCCCGCCGGCGCTTGCGGTGTTTATAGATGCGTTCTGTAAAGCCGCCTTCCTGTTCAAAGGCACGTGCCTGCTCGGCGAGCTGGCGGTCTAAAAAATAGCAGCATAGATTCAGAAGAGATAACGCTGCATTGGCCACAAGCTGTGCAACATAAAGGCTTTGCTTCGGACTCCCACCGACAGACACGGCCTGCTGATTTTCACCTTCTGTGCCAGTCCGTGTTCGTCCAAACTCCTCCCCAACCCAATGCCGCACTTCTTCCAAAGTCGAACAGCGTTTTGCTTTGAATCGTATCAAAGCCGGATGGTTTGGGCCCCACACTTCCAACCCCCGCTGTCTCAAAAAATCCTCATAATCCAGCCGCAGCTCCTCCAGGCTGGCCCTGGCCACGTTGGTCAGCTTCATCTCCATCTTCTTCGAGGTGCCGCTCATCTGGCTGCCCTCGGCGATGTTTTGCACGCCGGAACGCGCGGCCTGCACCATCTGGTCGTGGGTACGGCTGCGCTGATCGATGTAGCGGTCACAGAAGCGCACCGTCACATCGTACACCAACTGGGCGATCTGAAAGCTCTTCAGATTGCGGTAACCGCCATGCTTTGGGATCAGAGAATCATCTTCTTGCATAGGATGTCCCTTTTGTTTTACCGCGAATAAACGCCAATCTGCGCGAATAAAAAACATTCGCGTCCATTGGCGCTCATTCGCGGTCAACCTGCTTTAACGCGCTTTATCCAGCACCAACCGTTCCCATTCCAGTTTACGATTTTTGAAATTAATGATGACTCCCACTTTGCTTCCGGAAATCCGAAGATAGTTTATCATCGTTCCCCTGTGAACATCGATGATGCTCTCGGCAGTTTTGGTGTCAACAATAACACGTTGTTCAATAACGAGATCGGGGAAAAACTCATCAACCAGTTCGCCGCGGTAATGCACCGGATATCGGGTTTGCTGACTATACTCGATTCCTTGATGACGGAGCTCTACACAAAGTGCATTCTCATAAGTCTTCTCGCGCAGTCCCGGCCCAATCGCATTGTGGACAGCCATCGCACAGCCGATGATTTGAAATACCAAATCCTTTTCAATTAATTCAGCCATATCCCCACTCTTTTTTTTACCGCGAATGGAAGCGAATCAACGCGAATAAAACATCAGCGTACATTCGCGTTTATTCGCGGTCTGTTCCAAGCACATCTACGACGATGGTTTTTTGATAATGTCCGTACAGCGCTTCCAGGGCTGTCTTCAACCGTGTCGGCAGGTTCAGTGGGGCCAGCATGACGGCTTTGCCCCGGCTTTTTTTCGGAGAGTTCGTGTGGATGTGCTCTCAGAGATTGCGAAACCTGAAAATGCTCGCTCATAGAGTACCTTGATCAATCTGCAAATATGATTCGTGTTCGTTTGGATTAAGCTTTGAATGCAGCTGACGTCATAGATTGGTTGAGATGGAAAATAGCCAATATTTACTTTTCTAATTCTTATTTTTTAATATCTTATCAAGATAGGATCGCGAACGATGAAAATCAAGGGCTGTCTCTGTGGTGAAAACCGGCCGGATGGGCTTATGGCCAGATCGATTTTTGTATTGTAGATGTTTTTACTTTTGAGAAGTGCAAGACACCGAGATAGAACGAAACGAAAAAATCAGAACGAAATTATTCATTCTCCCGGATACCCGGGATGTTTTTTATTCAGGAAAAAATATGGACACCACCACTCGTAAGTATTCCTCTGATGTGCATAGTCTTGAGATCGATGGCCGCGAGATCATACTCGTCGGCACGGCGCATATTTCGCAGCAGTCTGCTGACCTGGTGCGGGAAGTCATCGAAGCTGAGCAGCCGGATACCGTCTGTGTTGAGCTGGATAGTCAGCGCTACAAAGCCCTGGTCGAGCGGAAAAAATGGCAGGATCTCGATCTGAAAACCGTCATCCGAAAGAAGCAGCTCAGCACCCTGCTGGCCAATCTCATCCTCGGTGCGTACCAGAAAAAACTCGGCGACAAGCTCGGCGTCATGCCCGGCGTCGAGCTGCTGGAAGCAACCAAAGTCGCGCGCGAAAAGGAGATACCCATAGCCCTGTGCGACCGGGATATCCGCGTCACCCTGCGCCGGGCGTGGAACTCCATGTCTTTCTGGAACAAAATGATGCTGATGAGCTCCGGACTGGCCGGGATTTTCGATAAACAGGAGCTGAACGAGGAAAAATTGCAGGAAATTCGCCAGAAAGACGTGTTGTCCGAGCTGATGAAGGAGTTGGGTGAGGCCATGCCGGCGCTCAAGCGTGTGCTCATCGATGAGCGCGATCATTACCTGGCGCAGAAAATTCTTGAAGCAGAGGGCCGAAAA
>WFTM01000084.1 GCA_015485525.1 Candidatus Zhuqueibacterota bacterium
AAAGCGTTTTGGGACGGCTGGCCTGCAGCCAGACTGAGAGTGTGTTGTGCATGTATGGCTATGTTTCCGTTTAAGGCAATTGAGTACAAACAAACCCGATTTATGCACAGACCGTCGTTTTATGCAGGAAAATCGGGATGGCTGAAAAAAAACGTTCGATGAAATGCCCGGAAGCATTTGTCACTCAGGTTCTCCCGCACCACCCAACGCGGAGGGTGTGACGGGTACTTGTCTGCGTCGGCTATAGAATAACAGAGCCGGAGCAAAAGGTCAAGGGAATTCAACGTGGGAGACAGATGGCAGGGGAAAAGATGATGAACTGTCGGATTTTGTGGACAGTCAGAAATAGGGGTGTGGTAAAATTCGGACGCTCTTCTCGCTCCTCATTCCGCTCCTGGGGCGAGCAGCAGATGCGCCTCTCCGCGGTATTTGCATTTTTTCAGGCTACCCGGGCTTGATGCCCAGGTCCTTCATTTTTTTGTACAGGTGTGTGCGTTCGATGCCGAGCAGGGCAGCGGTTTTGGTGATGTTACCGTTGCATTCGTTCAGGGTCGCAAGAATGTAGTCGCGTTCAAAAGCAGCGCGGGCCTGGCGCAGGGTTTCACGCGTGCTGCGGGTCGATTCCGGCAGATCGGGGAATGTGCTGGCGAGCTGCAGCATGCGCCGGTCTATTCGTCTGCTTTCGGTGATGACGGCGATTTTTTCGATGAAATTTTTCAGTTCACGCGCATTCCCTCGCCAGGGCTGGGAGTGCAGAAAGGCTTTACAGTCCTCACCGAGATAGCGTTCGGGGATATTATTGTCCCGGCAGGCAGCCTGCATGAAGTACTGTGCCAGCGGGAAAATATCTGCCTGGCGTTCGCGCAAAGGCAGGAGCCTGACCGGCAGACCGTTGATGCGATAGTATAAATCATCACGGAAAGCGCCCTCATCGACCAGTGCCTGCAGGTTTTTGTTCGACGCGGTGATCAACCGGATGTCGATCTTTTCGGGCTTTTCCGCGCCGATGCGCTGTACTTCGTTGCTTTCGAGCGCGCGCAGGATTTTCGCCTGGGCGGCCAGGCTGAGGTCGCCTATCTCATCGAGAAACAACGTGCCGCCGTCGGCCTGCTGGAAATATCCTTTTTTGCGCATGCGCGCGTCGGTGAACGCTCCTTTTTCATAGCCGAAGAGCTCGCTTTCGATCAGCGTCTCCGGGATCGCAGCGCAGTTGACCTGAACAAAAGGGGCGTTTTTTCTGTTGCTGGTAAAATGCAGCGCCCGGGCGACCAGCTCCTTGCCGGTGCCGCTTTCGCCGCTGATATGGACGGCGATGCGGGTTGCAGCTATGATGTCGATCAGAGAGGTGATGCGCTGCATCTCCGGGCTGGCGGCGATCAAACCGTATTTTTGCAGCGCTTGCTGCTGGGAAGTGACCTGCGCTTTTCGGGTCAGACTGATGGTGAGAATATTTTTGACGGTTAATAAAACTCTCTGGGATTCGATGGGTTTTTCGAGAAAATCGAGCGCCCCAAGCCGCGTCGCCTCAACAGCACGCTTGATCGTGCCCTGTCCCGAAATCATGACCACAGCAAGCCCGGGATACAGTTCCAGGCTGCGTTTCAACACCTCGAGCCCGTCGATATCCGGCAAAGATAAATCCAGCAAAACCAGATCCGGCTGGGTGGAAGCGAGAAAGTCGAGCGCTGCTTTTCCTCCGGAAGCGCAGTGAACAGTGTAATTTTCAAACTGCAGAACGTCTGTGAGCAGTTCGAGAAAGGTCGGATCGTCATCGACGACGAGAATGGTTGCTTCTTCCATGATTTGCCGAGAAAAGTTTCCGGGGACGGCGGTGATTCCGAGAAAAAAAGCGTCTGCATCCGGACTCATTCCCAGGTGCAGGCGGGAATGATGATAACAAAAACCGTACCTATACCGACTTCACTTTTGACTTCTATTGTGCCGTCATGGTCTTCGACGATTTTTCGGGCTATCGTCAGCCCGAGTCCGGTACCGTCTTTTTTACTGCTGTAAAAAGGCTCGAAAATCTTTTGCAGTTTATCAGCCGGAATACCCTCACCGGTATCGCTGATCTCGATCCGGGTTGCGTCGTGATATTCCTGCACCAGAGGGAGCGACAGAGCCTGGACAAAGCGCGTGCTGATGCGCAACTTCCCCTCCTGCTGCATGGCCTGAGCAGCATTTTCGATCAGGACGTCGAATACGCTCCTGAGCTGGTTTTCATCCGCACGGATCTCTGGCAGTTCGGTCTCCAGGTCCAGCTCGATCTCGATGCCCGTGGGCATGGAAGGTTGAAAAGTCTGCACGCACTGCCGGATGAGCAGGTTGATGTCGATTTTGTGTTTCTCCGGCTCCTGCAACTGCGCCAGCCTGAGAAAACCGTCGGTCAGAATTCTCAGACGGCGTACTTCATTGACTACGTGATCGACATATTTGTCATATTGGATTTCATTCTCGGCACCGTCTTTTTTGTACTGCATCTGAAGCCTTTCGGCGGCCAGCAGGACAGAAGCAAGGGGCGTTTTCAGCTCATGGGCCAACTCCTGCGTGACCGCGGCCCAGGCAATGGCTCTCTGAACCGAGCGCGGATTTTCCGGTTCGTTGCCACGGCTGCGGATCATGCCCTGGCGGAAAAAATAAAACATCAGCAGCACGGTGAGACCACTGCCGGCCATGAACCCGGTGAGAGCGACCGGCGAAACAGGAAGAAACGACCAGGAGTTGCGCACCAGGGCCAGCTCATAGATCGCCTCCGGGCCCGACAGCAGCAGCCGTTGTCCCGCCTCGCCGTCTTGCAAAGGCTGGAGCACAGCCTCCGGGGAAGGGAACCTGGCCAGTAATTCAAGCTGCCTGGAAAAAATATACAGAGCCGACTGGCCGATGATGGCGATTTCCGGCCTGCCGTCATGGGTCAAATCGGTGACCAGAACCCGGGTGGAGTTACGAATATCCTCCCCCAGATTACACGACCGGACGACGCGATTGTCCATGTTGCGTATCTCGATGTCTCCTTTTTTCCATATCGTGATGAACTCTTCAATACCGTCCTCTTCGATATCTATGAAAGCTGTGTTTGGGATCAATAGCCTGCGCGACGGTCTTTTTTTGATCAATTCTCCCGAGGTGTGATCCCAGTAAGCGACCATGTTGATATCATTTGGGTCGTTCCTCTGCGCAACCTTCATCAGGATGATTTCCATGCGGCCGTCTTTATCCAGGTCCCGGGCAAAGGGCGTCACGCCGGTATATTTACCGCCGAACCTTTTCTGAACCAGGCGCTCTCCTTTGGAATTCAGTATGATCAAGTAGGAGTTGTAATCATTGGTTCCATTGATATCTCTGCCGCCACCATTGGCCGGCGCTCCACTGACAAGAATAATTTCAGGGATACCATCACCATCCGTATCAGCTAAGATACCGCCGTCGGGAGAGGTGCCCAGGGTATAAATCCATTTGGTTTCACCGCTCTGATAATCGATCGCATAGATGCCGCGGGGCTGGTAGGTATAACCTGCGCGAACGCTGAGGATGATTTCATTTCTGCCATCCTCGTCAACATCCAGGGTGCCGATAGCTTTGACTGTAATATCGTGCACAGTACTGGCAGCCGTATCCTGACGGAGAATGTCGAATGCAGCGAGAGAATCCCCTCGCCAGGTGAAAAGGGCGCCACGGAGGCTCCCCTTACGACGGATGGTGACAAAGATTTCCTGCGTGAGATCATGCTGGATGTCGATGAAATCGATCGAGATTTCTCCGTTGAAATTACATTGCTCGATAACGCTCTGATCAGCATAATTGAAGATCGTGAAGCAGTTTGGCTCGAAGTCATTTAACGCTTTGTCGGCCCCGATGTTGATGGCTTCACTCTTCCCATCCCGGTCCAGATCTCTGACGTATAGCGGGGACAGGAGGCGAGCGTTGGAAGCCTGCGAAGATTGGATAGTGAGGATATAAGGCAAGTCTGCGGGGTCTGCATCGACGGGCAGCGGGCTGGAAGCAGGCTGGCAGGCATAGAGCAGCAGTGGTGCAAGGAAAAATTGGAAGAGGGGTAAATAGGATGACATGATCGAACCCCTTTGTCACACATTGTTTTCAATATCCCGGCCTGCTTCGCGTGCAGGAATCAACATGAAGCCGTGAACAGGCGGGAAGACTATACATGAGTTTCGAGAGATGCGTGGTATCTTTGGAAGCAGGGTGTGCTGTACGCCTTTGCGCAGGAAGAACCGGTGGAGAAGGTGAAAAACATGAGGTTTCGCAGGCGATTGGGCGGAGTCGGACCTGTCGCAGGGGTGATTCCGGGACAACCGATGTGAGATGGCGTTGGCAAAGGCGCTGTTTTACGTTCCGGCGGTATGCTGCGAGCCGCCGGCATACGGTGCCGCTGATCTGAAAAAATCAACCCGACTTGTGCACAAACTAACGCTGGGCCGGGAGCTGAAAATTTGGTTCGATGAAGCGCTCGTAATTGTTTCGTCAGTCAGGTTGAGCGTCACATCCCGGACACGAGTCCTCATACCGGTTTTTCCAAACAAACCGGAGGATGTAACAAGGTAAGTCTCTGCTCCCGGTCATAGAATAACAGAGCCGGGGCAAAAGGTCAAGGGAATTCACCGGTTTGAAAATAAAAAAGCCCCTCGCGACAGCAGGGTGTGCGAGGGGCCGGCAACATCTGATGAAAACAAAAGATCACGGTCTTTTGGGGAATTTGCCGAAATCCGGCTTGCGTTTTTCATTGAAAGCGTTGCGCCCTTCCTGGCCTTCCTCGGTCATATAGAAGAGCATGGTGGCATTGCCGGCCAGTTCCTGCAGCCCGGCCTGGCCGTCGCAGTCTGCGTTCATGGCAGATTTCAGGAACCGGATGGCGATGGGCGAGTTGGCGAGGATTTCCCGGCACCACTGCACGGTTTCCTCTTCGAGGCGCTCGTAGGGCACCACGGTGTTGACCAGCCCCATTTCCAGAGCTTGTTGTGCGTTGTACTGGCGGCAGAGGAACCAAATCTCCCGTGCTTTTTTCTGCCCGATGATACGGGCGAGGTAGCTGGAGCCATAGCCCCCGTCAAAGGAGCCGACTTTCGGGCCGGTCTGCTGGAAGATGGCGTTGTCTGCGGCAATAGTCAGATCACACATGACGTGCAGCACGTGCCCGCCGCCGACAGCATAGCCGGCAACCATGGCGATGACCGGCTTCGGGCAGGTGCGGATAGCCCGTTGAAACTCGAGCACGTTCAGACGGTGAACGCCTTTGTCATCTTTATATCCCGAATCGCCGCGGATTTTCTGATCGCCACCGGCGCAGAATGCTTCTTTGCCCTCGCCGGTGAGAATGATCACGCCGATGTCGAGATCGTTGCGTGCGTCCTCGAGGGCATCCTTCATTTCCTCGACGGTCAACGGCCGGAATGCATTGCGAACCTGCGGGCGGTTGATGGTAATTTTTGCTATGCCTTCGGCTTTGTGATACTTGATGTCAGTGTACGTTTTTGCCTCGATCCAATTGATACTGCTCATTTTCCCTCCTCAGCATGCGTCAAACAGGTTGATAATACAGCTATGAATTCACTGGTTTTTTCAAAATGAATATTGTGTCCTGCGCCGGCGATGATGTGCACCCTGGCCCGCGGGCAGCGTCCGGCCATGTCTGCCGCGATCGCGCGAAATTTGTCGTCCAGCTCTCCGGTGAGGAGAAAGAGCGGCATCTTGATATGCTGCAATTCATCCCAGAGCGAAGGCTGGCTGCCGGTGCCCATGCAGCGCAGCGAACGCGCCAGCTCGTGCGTATGGTTGCGCAGGCGCAGGGCCTGTATATCCAGAAAATTGGCGTGTTGCCGCAGGGTATCGAACATGGGCTGGGCATACCACTCTGCGAGAAAATCTTCTAACGTGCTGCTTTCCAGCCTGGCGGCAAGGGCGTTGTCGTGTGCGCGGCGCTGCCTGCGTTCAGCCTCGGTGCGCAGCCCGGGCGAGGCTGATTCCAAAATAACCCGTGGAAAGCGTGCCGGATAGTGCACAGCGAGATAGAGCGCCAGCCTGCCGCCCATGGAGTAACCGACCAGCGCTGCTTCTTTGATGCTGAGCTGGTCGAGCGTACGGACGACTGCCGCTGCTGCGCCGGGCATGGTGTATGCATCTTCCGCCAGCGCTGTGCTGTCGCCGTGGCCCGGCAAGTCGATACTCACACAGCAGTACCGTTCCTGCAGAGCCGCCGTCACCCGCCGCCAGTCACGGGCCTGGCCCATGAAACCGTGCAGAAAGACAATATACGGATTTTCTCTTTCCCCCTGCAAAAGATATCGAAGCTGCGGAGCGTTTACCATGCTGTTTTTTCGATGATGGTTCGTGCCGATCGTTCCAGCGCGCGGTGCAGGTCGGCGTTTTCTTGTCTGTCGCCCGAAATTTCGATCAGCAGGGAACGGCCTTGTTTCAGGGCAGCAGCATACATGTTTTGCAATTCATCCAGGTTCTTCGGGTGCTGCCATCCGAGCCCGAATTGTGCTGCGGCGTGCTCAAAGGTAAAACTGTGCGGTGTGCCGAAAAATTCGTCAAAAATATCCGTTTGCTGCGAAACCGGCAACAGGGAAAAAATTCCCCCTCCGTGATTGTTGATCACAACGACGATAACCGGGTTCGGGTTCCCCGGAAGCAGGGACAGGGAGTTGAGATCGTGCAGCAAAGCCAGATCACCGGTGACCAGAGTCACCGGTTGTGCCAGCCCATCGGCAAAACCGGCGGCGCTGGCAAGGGTACCGTCGATACCGCTGGCGCCGCGGTTGGCAGCCGTCTGCACGCCATCGGACAGCGCAGAGACGAACATGTCAAAATCGCGGACAGGCATGCTGTTGCCGAGATAGAGGCCGTTGCCGGGGAGAATAGTCCGGGCTATACAGCGTGCCACAGCCGGCTCCGAAAGTGTGCCGCGATCCAGCGCTGCGGAAAAATGCCGTTGCAGCTCAGCATCACAAGCCGGCAGGCCGGAACCAGCGCCGGAGCGGCTCGCGGCCGGGATGGTGTGTTCAAGAGCATGGCAAAAGCTCGCGATGCCGGCCTGTACGCGCAGGGTGATGTTGTGCACCGGGTCCATGCGCCGGGGATGAGGAGCGACGAGAATTTTTTCTTTTGCGGGTAAAAGCGGCAGGTGCTTGCACACCACCCGTCCGCCCAGATGCAGAATACAGTCAAACTCCGGTGGTGTACCGCCTGGGCTCAGCATGTGATTAAAGTGGCTGATGAGGGGAAACGAGGCAGTTTCGCTGCGCAGCCCGGAGGTGATGTCGGCAAAAACCGGTATATTGAGGTGTCTGGCGAGCCTGGCCACAGCCTGGCGCTCTTCGGCCGTGTCGAGCCTGCCAGCGACCAGCAGAGGTTTTTTCGCGGCTGCGAGTTTTTCGCCAACACG
>WFTM01000085.1 GCA_015485525.1 Candidatus Zhuqueibacterota bacterium
AAGAAGTCGTCATCGACCACGGCAACGGCATACGGACACGCTACGCCCATCTGTCCAAAGTTCTCGTAAAAGTCGGCCAGAAAGTCGATCGCTGGCACGTCATCGGCAAGGTCGGTGATACCGGCCGCTCCACCGGGCCACACCTGCACTACGAGGTGATGATCAAGGGCAAGTCTGTCGATCCGGAAAATTATATTCTGGAATACTGAGCCTGTGCTACTCCCAAAAGACGCAATCATCTGAAAAGTCGGTACATACAACGAGCAACATCACCCAACATATTACTCTGCTCCCCTGACTTTTCAGGCACGCGGTACAAGTTTGAAAATAAATCAGCATAAAAAAGGGTACACAATATGTACCCTTTTTTATGCCCACAGGCACGGATTGATCAAAATATATATTCGCGGATATCGAACATCGGGTCCTTGTCCATCAGCTCACGGACACTGTCCTGCGGCCGGTCCAGTTCTGCGCCGGAAAAAATCAACTCGTTGCGAATAAAAATAAATGCCTCATACCAGTTCACCAGCGCCCGCGTGGACATTTTGCCCAGCTCCGTACTGAGCTCGGTTTCGGACATATCCACAACACCGTTGCGGCGCGCCGCCTGGTAATCGAGCTGGCAGAGAATATCTCTGATCAGGTCGTCCTTGAAAGGCGTGTCCCCTTCCCATCCGAGGCTCCTGCCTTTTTTTTGAGCCCTTTCATCCATGATGCTCCTCCTGATTATTCCTTCCCCGCTGCCAGAACAGCAGCAGGGGTTCCCTGTTTTGCAGGCCTGCCTCTCTCCGGATATGACAACCGTGACATCATCATTCCCATAATGCTGTCACTCGAGTGGTCATACGGAATTTCTTTTATCCAGACCGGGCATCCGCCCGTCAGTTCTCAGCCTGCTCCTCGATCTGCAGCCGCATGTTGATATTGTACTGTTTGAGCATGCGATAAACCGTCATGCGGTTGACACCAGCACGCCGGGCAACCTGCGAAATATTACCCCGCGACAGCTTGAGAAGATCGATCAGATACTTTTTCTCGAACTTCTCCATCCATCTGCGCCGGGCTTCTTTCAAGGTCAAATTCGAAAGGTTAAGCAGATCGCTCTCGCCGGTATTTTCGCGAACATGCTCAGGCAGGTCGTTGAGAGAGATCGTCCGTGAAGTCGTCAGGCTGACGACGCGCTCAATGACATTTTGCAGCTCACGGATGTTCCCCGGCCAGGAATAGGCTGCCAAAGCCTGCATGGCATCTTCGTTGATGATCATCGTACGGCGCCCATTGCTGCGGCAAAATTTGCGCAGGAAAAACTGCACCAACAGCGGAATATCATCCCGTCTGTCGCGCAACGGAGGCAGGTGAATCGGCACGACGTTGAGGCGATAGTACAAATCCTGGCGCAAAATGCCGTCCTTCACCGCATCCAGCGGATTCCTGTTGGTCGCAGCGACAACCCGTATATCGACATCGAGCAACTCTTTCCCACCGATATGACGGAACTGTCTCTCCTGTAACACGCGCAACAACTTTGCCTGCAAATCTATGCTCAGCTCACCGATCTCATCGAGAAAAAATGTACCGCCGTCGGCTAACTCAAACAGGCCCTTTTTGCTCTTTGCCGCGCCGGTAAAAGCCCCTTTCTCATAACCGAACAGCTCGCTCTCGAGCAAATTCCCGGGCAGGGCAACACAATCCACCGGCACGAAACTGCCACTGCTGCGCAGGCTGTATTCGTGGATAGCGCGCGCGACCAGCTCCTTGCCTGTGCCGCTCTCTCCGGTGATCAATACGCTGGCATCGGTGCGGGCAACTTTTTTGATGCGCTCAAAAATCGCCATCATCGTGCTGTTCTGGCCGATGATACCGCCGAAAAAGTTTTCCTGCTCAACACGACGGCGCAGCTTCCTGTTCTCGATGGCGATCTTGCGCGCCTGCTGCAAACGCCGCATCTCGTGCTCACGGCGGCGCAGGTGCAGCTTGTTCGTCACCAGCACATTTTCGATAATATTGATCAGTTCCTTGCCCCCAAAAGGCTTGTTGAGATAGAGGGAGAGCCCGAGCTCGAGCAGTTTTTTGCGCTGAGGATGATTTTCAGAAAGCACCGTCAGCATGATCACGGGAATGTTTGCGAATTCACGAAACCGGACATCGCCCTTCAATGCTTTGAAAAATTCAAACCCGTCCATCACCGGCATCATGTAGTCGAGCAGAATGAGCTGAATCGATTCCCGGCGCAGGACCTCAAAACCCTGTTGCCCGTTTTCAGCGATATGTACGGTATAGCCTCCCTTTTCCAATATCTTGCGCACGATCAAGTGCATATTCGGATCATCATCGATGAGGAGAATGTGGTGGTCTTTCAAGCTGCCGTTCATCAAAAGTCGTCCTTTCACAGCTGCGAATGCTGATGCGTCCATACATCATCTCCATGGCTGAACGTTTTCCCTGTTGCCCTGTTGATTTGACCCGGGTCCGTCCGGGATGTCTTCGGAAGGTGCTACCAGCCTATCAAAAGCAATGCCACATTTTTGTTACAGAGGATTTTCAAGCAAAGTCCAATAAAACCAACACATGCTCACCAATTTTTCATTTTGCGAAATTCGGCATAAGAAGATAAAATGTTCCTGAATGAGACAGTTGTCAGCAAACGGACAGCATATGGCGGGGAAAGTTCCGGTATGAAACAATACGGCAGGCATTCTGCGGGATTACTGATACTTCTGCAATCATCCTGATCTACTCGCAAACTCTCAGGTTATTCCACCTGACTTCTGGTTATCCACTTAACTCAGCAGGGTTGCATTTTTTCGACCAGACCGGGTGACAACAGCACGTGCCTGCCCCAGAACGGTCATTCCGGTTTCCCCGCAGGGGAAGACCGGAATCTCCCGGACTCTGGCACGTGACCGAAAAGATGAGATTCCGGCACGGCGCTTCGCCTGGCCGGAATGACAGATGCCGGTATCTGAGCCAGGTCCGGATTGCTGAGTTAACTGGATACCCGGACACCTGACTCTCTGGTTATCCACTTAAATCAGAACCCTTCGCGCTCTCAGCACCCCGGCGGTGGAACCCGGTCTCTCAAAAGCAGCGAGAACCGGAGACTATACGGACTGATACAAAAAATATCCATGACGTGCAGACAGCAGATACAGAAAATTGAGTGTATCAGTCCGTTCAAACAGCTTTGTCTGCATGTTTTTTGCCCAAAGGATAAATCGCCCAGATCAGGTCAAATTAAAGAGCGTGACTGGCATCCATCGACATTGATGCAGGTGCCGGTTACCAGGCTGGCGCGCTCGGAGGCCAGAAAAGCGACGACATTCGCCACTTCCTCAACCGTGCCGAAGCGCCCCAAAGGCAACTCGCGATCGATGAAAGCCTGCATGCCCTCCGGGTCTTCGATGCAGCGGCGGTCCCAACTGCCGCCCGGGAAACGAATCGAACCCGGCGCCACACTGTTGACGCGCACATTGTCTGCAGCCAGCTCCATGGCCATGATCTTCGCCATACTGATCATGGCAGATTTGGTGGAATTATAGATCGCCAGGCCCTTGCCGCCAGCTTCACGGCCGAATATCGAAGCGATGAAGATGATCGAACCGCTCTTGCGCTTCTGCATTTCCCCGGCCACCGCACGCGCTATCCTGACGTGGGAGTTGAAATTCAGTTCGAGCACGGTCTGCCAGTCCTCATCGCTGAGCTCGACGAACGCGCCACGCTTGTTCCCTCCGGCGTTGTTCACCAGCACATCCACAGCGCCGAATTCGGCTTTGGCTGTGGCCAGCAGTGTTTCACCGGCATCCCGGTCTGTAATATCCAGCGGCACGCCGACGATATCGCCTGAGGCGCGCAGCTCATCCACTGCCTGTTGCAACTTTTCCCCATTGCGGGCGCAGGTGACCACTTTACAGCCCTCGGCCAGCAACCCTTCGACGATGCCCCTGCCAATCCCCCGGCTGCCGCCGGTTACAATCGCTACCTTTCCGGATAATCCGAGATCCATGGCTTCCTCACTCTATGGGATAAAAAAAGAGCAGGCCGTGTCAGACCTGCTCGTGAAATATTCGACGCAGTCTCTCAGTCATCCTTCTTCTTGACGACGAGCTCCTTACGAGTCAGGTTCAGTTTATCAAAGCTCTCCGACGGGATGACGTAGTACCAGCGGGCAAAGCGGCGGTTCAAAGATTCACTGCGCTCCCTGCCCTTTTCGATTTTCTTCTGCCACTCGTCATGTGCATCCTGCAACGCTTTGTTGGCGCGGTCTTCAGCAGTCCACAGGCTGTCGGGCTTGCTCTGAAACTCCGTATTCTTCGGCTTTTCCGGTTCGGGAAAAAGTTTTTCCTTAAAGGCTGTGGTGATAAAAAGATAGCGGTTTTCAGCAGGCCCGGAAGCCTTGCCATCTTCGCCAGTCCCGGCCGTAACCGCCTCGCCTGTGCCATAGACAACCTCACCGAAACGCAGGGTATATTCGACACCATCCTCGGTCAAAGCATTGACCTCGCCCTCGTTCGAGAGGAGCTGGCCGTTGGTGCTGAAAAAATATCCCTTGCTGCGCAGCGAGGCCAGGTCTTCCCCGGTCAGCTCGACACCACCGCTGATGCGGCTCAGGCTTTCGGAAAGGCCGGCTGGTTTGGGCCGCACGCCAACGATTTTGAGCTCGTCGAGGGTTTTGAGAATTTCGTTCATTTTGGTGCCATCCACCTCCTGGTCAGCACGCATCTTATCCGCTGTCCAGACACCATCTTTCTTCTTCAGCGTCAGGACATCGCGCTGCCTGACGATACCGGTGCGCTCATCGACGGAATAATCGCGCAGCACGACCTGATCAAACTCATCCTTGGAGGCTTTGAGCAGATCCGCCTCGATCCAGTCGCTGAACTTGGTGGAAATATCGACATCGATCTTGGCAGCGTAAACCCGTTTTTGCCCGGGGATACGCACGAAACGGTAGCCCTGCGAGCCTTCTACCTCTTTGCCGATAATGAAATCCGCCAGCACTTCGTCGTTGGCTCCGCGTATGGTCACCCGCTTGCCGCGGCCTTTGATGCTGGTCGCTTCATCATCGAGGGGATCGATCACACCGCACTGTTCGTGATCGGCGACGTTATCGGACCGGATATCATCTTTCGTGACCCCTATCACCGATGCGGCGGTTTTGGCCAGGCGGTCCTTGCCATCGGCCGGGTAATCATGGTGCGAAGGAATAGTCCATTTCCCGCCTTTGAACTGGACTTTAAAGGGAATTGCCGTACCGGTTTCCTCGTCATAATCGATAACTTCCAGCGAAGTCGCGGTGTTTGGATCGGTGAAATTGGGATAAAACGGCTCACCTTTATCGAAAAAAGCATCGGGGCGTGGCACACTCGGCCGGGTCAAAAATGCGAGCAGCATCAGGGCCAGAGCCACACCGCCGTAACGCATGGTTTTTTGCATCTCGTTCATGGTCAACTCCTCAATCTTCTTGCTGCAATGGCACCCTCTGCCTCACGACGACGGCGACGGGCGAAAATCATCAATCCGAGAATAACCACGGGAATGGGCGGAAACAGCACGGCAAAGGTCTTGATACCGTTCTGGATGGCACGAATCTGTTGCTCCATTCTCTCCTTGCTGGCGAGAATCTTGGCCTGCTTTTCCGCTTCGATGTGTGCCTTGATCGTCTCCAGCCGTTTATTCTCAGCTTCCTGCAGGTTGCGCGCCATGATTTCCTTTGTCTGGGCATCATAATCCGTGCGCTGCCGCAACTGTGCAACCTTATCGTTGAGTCGCTGCTGCGCCTCGTTCAAAGCGGCCTGGGCTTCGGCTTCGGCAGCTTTCTCATCCTGTGCGCGTTGCGTGATATAGGCCTGTATGCGCCCTTCGATGGTTTCCAGAGTGCGATGGCGCACACGCCGTTTACGCAGCGTGATGAACGATTCATCCCCGGCCAGCAAATCCATAGCGTTGAGGAAAAACGTCACATTATCGAAATTCAGATCACCATAGCCCCGTTTGCGGATTTCAAAAAACTGCTCAGAGATAAAATCCAAATCCGCAATGGCGATGATATTGACCTCTTTGCGCGGTGCGGCGATCGTCGTATCTGTCGAACCCACGGCACCTTTGATCTGGGCTGCGAAGACATAATCCAGACTGTTGGGAATGCGGCGCTGGCCGCGGCTGACCAGCTGCGCACCGAAGAAACTGCGCTGCACCAGGCTCTGATAGAACAACGTGCCCGACTCCCGGCTGGATTTCAACAACGGGGTGAATTCATAGGGCGTGCCCAGAGCTTTTTTCACATAGCCCGGGTACAAGAGCACCAGCTCCTGCAAGCCCGCGCTGGCCACGTGCGAATCATTGAAAGAATCCGGATTACCATTACCCCGGCCGACAAAAACGAACTCCGGCGGCAGTTGAGCAAAATCCGGGTGCGGATTGTAATAATCCCACACAACCTGTGCTGTATTCCAGTCAAAACCGAGCTCCTGCATGAAAGCCTGTATATTGCCTTTTTCCTTCGGCGGCGGAGAGTTTCTGTTCATGAAAGGATTGCGGTTACTGCCTGCGCGTTCCGAAGGCGACAGCCCGATATTGATCATCAGCAGCGGATCGACCAGCAGCAAGGTCGGTGTGCCGCGCTCGATGTATTCTTTGAGATTGTCGAGTTCCTGCTGCGGCAGAGAAGAAGGCAACGCCACGAGCAGAGCATCCAGCTCCTGGGTAATCGAGTCACTGGCTGAAATCGAGACGACTTCGTACTGCTTTTTCAGCTCTTCGACCACAGACCACGGCGGGTTGGAGCGCATGGTATTGAAATCAAATCCGCCGAACAGTTTCGCTTCTGTACCGACGATACCGATCTTTTTGCGATCGGTTTTAGCCACGACACGGATGCTGCGCACCAGTTCGTATTCTGTCGGCAAACCACGATCGAAAAAGGGGATAACTTCCTCTTCCGGGCCACAGGTGAAGGCCACACCCATGAAAATCTGTGCTGTGCTGGCACGCGTGCTGCGCGGATCGATCACCTCCTGGGGAACGATGCCGAATTTTTCCCGTGCCTCGCGTGCTTCCTCGGTGAACGGCTCTGTCGGAATCACTTCAACCTGCACCCGATTACCGCCTGTGGCATCGATCTCCTTGAGAAAGCTGAGCAGATTGGCCCGCGTCTGCACATAGGATTCCGGCACATCCTCGCTGATCCAGGCCTGAATGAATACCGGCCGGTTTTCATCGAGCTCGCTGAGCAGTTTTTCCGTCTCGTCAGAGAGAGAATGCAACTGCTCGGAGGTGACATCCAGGCGCGGTGCGAAACGGTCGAGGATGGCGTTGAGGGAAATCACCGCAATGATGACCGCCACGACCCGGACCGTGTGGTGCACCCACATCTTGTAGCCATCCGCCTCCAGAGGCCAGTGCCGCCGGCCCAGCAGAATGGTATTCAAATAGAGCATGACGCCGGTGAGAGAGAGGAAATAAAGCACACCGGAGAAACTGATGACACCGCGGGCAAAATCCTCGAAATGATCGACGACACCGATGGGACGCAGCCAGCCGCCGAGGGTATCGCTCAGGGCACCGCCGATAGCATCGATATAAACAAAGAAGCCACAGAAAAGAGCACCAAGCACGAAGGCGATGGTGATATTCGCGGTCAACAATGAAGCGAGCATGCCGACAGCGATCATGGCGCCACCGATGAGCCAGTAGCCGAGGTAATTGCCGAACATCAGGCCATAGTCCGGGCTGCCGAGCACCATCAGCACGATGACGTGACTGAAGGACAGCACCAGGGAGGCTGTATAGATGCCAAAAGCGGCGATATATTTTCCGAGTACGATTTCAAAATCCGTTGCCGGCAGGGTGAGCAGCAGCTCGTCAGTGCCTTGTTTGTTTTCATTCGCCCAGACACCCATGGTCAGCGCCGGGATAAAGAACAGCAACAGATAAGGGAAGAAGATGTTCAGTTGGTCAAGGTTGGCGAGGTTATTGGCGAAAAAACGCTCCTGCCAGAACGCGGCAGTTGCGCTGAGAAAGATGAACAGCGTGATGAAGACATACCCCGTGGGATTGGTGAAGTACATCCCCAGATCACGCCGGACCAATGCTTTGATCAGTGTCCAGTTGACTTTCATGCTACCTGTTCCTCCGTAACTTCGGTTGGGGACGTTTTGCCGTAATCCGTAAGCCGGTAGAAAGGCTCTTCCAGCGAGCCGTTTTCTTTGAGCTCATCCGGTTTGCCGTCATAAACCAGCCGGCCGTTATGGATGAGGATAACGCGATCCGCGACCGCATCAACTTCCTGCAGGATATGCGTTGACAGCAGGATGGTTTTGGTTTTGCCGAGCTCTTTGATATTGGCGCGAAAATCACGAATCTGATTGGGGTCAAGCCCTGCGGTGGGCTCGTCCATGATCAGCACGTCCGGATCATGCAGCAGAGCCTGCGCCAGCCCGACACGCTGTTTATAACCGCGTGAGAGTTTGCCGATAGGGCGTTCAAGCACCTGGTCGAGGGCACAGATTTTGTTGACTTCTGCTAAGCGGCCGTCAAATTCACTCTCGGGAATGCCTCTGGCCTCAGCAAAAAACTGCAACAGCTCGATGGGCGTCATTTCATAGTATAGCGGGCCATTTTCAGGAAGGTAACCGAAATGCTTCGCGGCCTCTAGGCGCTGATCGCGTACATCCAGGCCAGCGATGGCGGCATGGCCCTCGCTCGGGGCAAGATAACCGCTGAGTATTTTCATCGTCGTCGATTTACCGGCGCCGTTCGGGCCCAGAAATGCAACGATCTGCCCCTGTGGAATCGAAAAAGTGACATCTTTGATAGCGATGAAGGTGCCATAATACTTGCTCAGCCCTTTCGCTTCAATCATCATACGAGGTGTTTGATCACTCATTTTGCCTTTCCTCTTTCCACAAAAATTTTCATGACAGAGCAGCCGGATTTCCCGGCCATACGTTTTCACTCTCTCCGGGGAACCGGAGCAGCGTGCTTATCCGAATTAAACCCCAGGCTGCACGCAAGGGAAGTCCGGATAATTGAAAATCCACAGCCCGGTTAGCAGCGCCACGGCACCGTGATGATCATGTGACAGCTCTATAACTGTCCGGGCTGGAATTTATCTGATGATGTTCTCGAATTGAAAACGTGCTGTGCTGCCGTTGGCCCGCGGCATGTTCCGGCACACAACACGAAAGGTCGGGAATATGAGGGCTCCCCCCTGTTCCTGCCCGCCCTGGAAACGGTCACACGCAACCGGCTGGCTGCGGGCGTACATAACCGTCTCTTATCCTGAATAATTTTTACCATTGGCAGCGTGGAATTTAACAAAAAGTTCAAGCGACATGCAAGGTTTTTCGGTGAAACGCTGTTGCGACGGGGTGGGTTCCGGAAAGAGTACAAGAAAAAAGGCTGAGTTTCTGACGTGAAACTCAGCCCGTTTCTCTTCTTCTCGTCACACCGCTCCCGCGGCAGGGCACAAGCGCAAGGAGAGACTACCTCCCCTGAAAGCCCGCATCCACACCGAACCCATCTTCCCCCATAATTGCAACGCATTTTCGGGCACGATAAATCGTGCACTACGAACGTTTCACCCGGGTTTCTCATCACACCGCTCCCCCAAAAGCCCGCATCCGCACAAAAATCTTCCGCAAAAGTCCGGCTCAATTATCAGTGGCAAGCTCACCGGAGAGATTCCAGCTCTGCGGCAGGGCGCAGGGCAAACCCGTTTCGGAGACACGGCAGCACTTGCGCAACACCACAACGGTGATCAGACCGTCGGCAAAAGTCGTCATGCTGGAAAAACCACATTCATGGTACGGCTGAGTGCGTTTATTGAGAAAATGCCAGTTGAATTTGCCGAGCAGAAACAGCTCAACTGTACGCGCATATAAACGCTTCAGTCCTTTCGGCAGGCTGGAGAAGATATAGATGACATAGCCGTCTTCCTTCACAACCCGCAGGAACTCACTCACAGCCTTACGCGGGTCGGCACATGTTTCGATCGCCCAACTGCTCATCACCACATCAAAACTGTTCTCTGCAAAAGGCAGTGCCAGCATATCGCCCTGGCGGAAAGAAACGTTTGGCTGCGGATTTTTTTGCCGTGCTTTTTCGAGCATTTTCGCGGAGAGATCAAGGCCGGTTACGTGCAGGGGGTGGGTTGCTTTCAGCAGGAAGGAAATTTCCTCTCCTGTTCCGGTGCCGGCGTCCAGGACAGCTGCACCATCGCGAACGTGTTCGCGCAACAGGCTGTGGTAATAAGTGGTTCCCTCACGGGCCATGGTTTCCTGCCAGACAAAACGCAGAGCATCGTACTGATGAGCCAGCCGATCATACCTCTGCGCGCCGCGGTTTTTCCCGGTTTTCAGCAACCGGAGAAAGCCGAACAGACCATACTGCCCAAACTCATTCAGCTTTTTCCAATACTCGCGATAACTCAGCGAGCCCTGCAATATCTTGACAAAGGAACAGGCCATCTCCTGGTGGGCCATGAATACAGCATAGCTGAGGCGTGGAAACTGAAAAGCAAAGCGGGCGATGCGGGCTGCGGCTTCAAACTCGGGCCAGATTTCTTCTGCAATGTGCTGCCGGTAGGCATCGAGGTTTCGGGTTTGTTCATGCAAAGCTTTGTGGATAGTTTCCGCAGCAATCTGGCCACTGCGAATGGCGTAATAGATGCCTTCGCCGAGAAACGGGTCCACCAGCGCGGCCGCATCTCCGACGAGCAGAGAGCCGTCCCTGCTGATCTCTGCAGAGCGGCCGCTGAACAGCGGAATACGATATCCACGGCTGCGCTCATCGATGATATCCTGCTCGATATGCTGATTCCTCAGCAGGGAAGCATAATATTTTCTCGGATGCAGATCAGGCTGCTGCACGGTTCCAACGCCGACAGACCAGTTCTTCTCCTTTGGGAACAGCCAGCCATAGCCATAGGGGATATCGCCGATATCGAGGCGTACCGTGTGCTGCAGGGTGCGGTGTGTCGCAGGGGTGAGAGCTATTTCGCCTTCAAGGGCAACAGCAATCTGCCGGGATGGCGCATAACCGAGAGCACGGGACGTCAGCCCGTTCACGCCATCAGCCCCGACCAGGAACTTGCTGAAGTACTCCCCCTTTGAGGTCTGCACACGAAAGCCCAGCCCTGTACGTTCGATAGACAGCACAGGCTCGCCATAGTGCACCTGCGCGCCAGCTTGCCTGGCTTTTTCAGCGAGATGAAAATCGAATTGCTCGCGCATGACCATCCACGCTATCGGTTTCTCGGAGGTGATCGTGATCTCGCTCTGCCCGCGGAAACTCAAAATCACGCGGGTGATCTCCTCCTCAGCGAGCGCCGGCAGATCATCATCGAGGATAGTCTGAATTTTTGCCGACAGGCAGCCACCGCATGGTTTCGTGCGCGGCATGTGATATTTCTCCAGCCCGAGCACTTTGCGGCCAAACTGTGCGAGTTCATAAGCTGCCGAGCTGCCGCCCGGGCCCAGGCCTATTACGATGACATCGTACCGTTTTGCATCCGCCATGCTTTTCCCTTCCTTCTGTTCTTACCCGCATGATTGACCAGAGGCGTTGTGCACAAGGAAAGCGGGATATCAGACAAAATCTGTTACTCAAAGTGCTAATACATCTCCAGTCCGGGTATCCAGTTTACTCAGCAAATCGGGCCTGCCCCGGACACCGGCATGTGTCATTCCGGCCAGGCGAAGCGCCGTGCCGGAATCTCATCTTTTCTGGCACGTGCCTGAGTCAGGGAGATTCCGGTCTTCCCCTGCGGGGAAACCGGAATGACGGCTCTGGTGCAGGCATGTGCTGTGCTCTGGCGGACTGGCTGAAAAAATGCAACATTGCTGAGTTAAATGGATAGCCAGGCATCTCCAGCCCTTCTTTTCAGGTTTATTCGCCCTCTTTTCGCGCCATTCTCCGGATCGGTGTAGATGACATGACCATCGCTGCCGGCGCTGTTCAAACAAAAAGCAGCTTCCCGGAGCAGAAAAATACGAACAGCCGGCGTTTTAATGCCGGCTGCTCTTCTTGCGTGACTCAGGGCTGTGATGATATTTTTCCGGATTTTTTTCAAATTCGGACTGGCACAAAGGGCAGCACAGATAGTACGTCTCGCTCTTATACTCGATCTGGATGTGTGCCTTGTTTGGATTCACTTTTTTGCCACATACGGGGTCGCGTAACATGTCAGCCTCCTGAGGATAGGCAAGTCGTCTGGCAGGGAAATGGATTGATTATGTGCCGCGGGAATACACAAGAAACATACCAAACTGCTCAAGAGGGATTTTGAGGCAGGACGGGCTCAGAAAGGCACAACCGGCCAGGCTGCAGGCAGCGGGGTGGCAGGATAGTGTAGTAAATCATTCAACATAGTGGTGAATATGCTTCGCCGGTCAGCCGGACTGATCACCGGCAAGGCCCAGTTGCTGCGCAGAACCACGCATGCCCTCAATCACATTGCCGATATGCTCTTCCAGGCTGATCCCGAGCAGCTCAGCACCAGCAGTGATGTCTTCACGTTTCACCGCGCGGGCAAATCCGGCCGATTTCATCTTTTTCTTGACTGATTTGACCGACAGGTCGAGAACGCTGCGCGACGGCCGCACATAGACACAAGCCGTGATAAAACCGCACAGTTCATCGACTGCACGCAGGGTTTTCGCCATCAACGTTTCCGGCTCAACGCCTGTGTACTCAGCATGCGCCAGGATGGCGTGAATGATCTCCGCGCTGACACCCTGTTTTTTGAGATACTCTACTGCAACATACGGATGCTCTTCCGGCGTCGGGTGTTTTTCGTAATCCATATCATGCAACAGGCCGACCACAGCCCACTTCTCCGCATCCTCGCCGAATTTTTCAGCATAAAAACGCATCGCTGCTTCCACAGCGAGCATATGTTTGCGCAGGTTCTCGCTCTCGGTCCATTCGCACATCAAACTGTAGGCTTCATCCCGGGTCATTTGCAACCTCCTTATCTGGACAGGTTCTGCTCTCTCAAAAGCTGATAATATACGATGTTCTCTCCTGAAGTGCAAGAGCGTGTCCGGTACGGGAATGGTATCTCATCACACGGGTTTCCCGCGCACTATATGAAGCAAAGATGTGCTGCTTATAATCCGGGAAATACGATTCTCAGATCAAGATCAGACAGACTTATCCCAGCCAGCCTGCACATACGGTGCGGCAACCGTTCTGCAACGACTTCACCACCCTTTTCAGTAAGTCAGACCTGTGGCGAGCAGAATATCTGGACAGAGAAGCAGGATAAAAAAACAAACCCGCGGCAGTTTCCAGAGGAGGGAAAACTGCACACGGGTCTGGTTGATTGCATCGTGTCAGGAGAGATGAACTATCGGGCAAGGATCATCTTGCGCGTCACGGTGTAGCCTTCTGACATAAGCTGCAGAAAATAAACACCGGAAGGCAAATTATCAGCTTGCCAGACAAGTTCATGGCGACCTGCTGATTGTACTTCATCAACAAGCACTGCCACCACCTGGCCGATGGTATTGTACACTGATAACGTGGCACGGGTAGACGTTCTCAGTGTGTACGTTATACGGGTGGAGGGGTTAAAGGGGTTTGGATAATTCTGGTTGAGCTCTATGGTTTCCGGAAGAGATGCAACAGGATGTCCGGCTACGCCGCTGCTCACATCTTTGACAACAAATCCCATCTCATCGAGGAACGTCCAGCCTGAAATCCAGAGGTCATCACCAAAAGCACCCCGGAAATCGACCTGAGTGAACCAGGGATCATCGATCGCTTTAACATCGCTGAAGGCGCTGCTGCCTGCCTGCGGACGGGGATCGAGACCGTTATCCACTGTCCGGCTGATACCTCGAAGAAGCGGATCCGTTATACTGTTCGAGTTGGCTACAAGATGTTCGCGTACAAAATCCTGTGTGGCTATCGAATCCAGTTCATTACCACGGCCGAAACCATACCAGATGTTGTTCGCCAGTACCAGTTCACCAGCCTCCATGCGGGCACGGCTGTCCTCTCCACTTGCAAGATCCTCTACCGATACACCACGACCCCAGAAGTCTGTGAAAATGCTGTTATAATAAAAACCACCTGCATTATCGCGTATCTTCAAAACAAGATCATTCTTGCCATTCGATGAAGTGGCCCCTGACCCTATGTACGTCGCATTCGCAATCACTGGCGTCGCATAAGGCTGGCCATCCTCTGGACTCGTACCGCCATCGTGTTCGCCCCCGCGGTTCCCCTTGTCTGCTGCCTGCAGAGAAAACCAGAACTGGCCCTTACCCCGGAAACCCTCGTCATAATCAAAAGCATCATCAGCGTTGAATGCACTGACAAGATATTTAGCCTGTACTGTACCGCCGAAAAACTCAAACCCGTCGTCATTGTTATTCACCACCTCTACATATTCTACTACTGTCCCCGAACCTACGCCCCCAAACGTCACGCCATTGATCTCATTGCCGGCGCCGATATCCGTGCCACCATAACGAACCGACACATAGCGGAGAACCCCGGAATTATCCGCATCATTATCACCACCGTAAAGACCTCGCGGCTCCGTCGTCGGTATCCCCTCAATCGCTGTCTCCCCGGGGGTCGAATTCAAACCCGCACGGCCAAGAATTATCACTCCCCCCCAAAGCCCGCGCGCGTCCAGGGGAAGATCATCTGTACGGCTCAGATCATCTGCAACCGAGGTGAAAATGATCGGCCTCTCTCGTGTCCCCTCCGCAAAAATCTGACCGCCACGGGCGACGATCAATGCACTCGCATTCTCTGCTGCTCCGGGCTGGCCCTTAATCACTGTCCCAGGCTCAATGTACAGCTTAGCGCCCTCATCGACAAAAACAAAACCATTCAATATGTAAACATTATCTGCTGTCCACGTCACCGTCTGGCCCGGTTGAATATCTGAATCTGTGACCTGGATTTCAGCCGCATTGAGTACTGTTATACCCAAAACGATGTGGAATAAAAATAATTTGATACCTTTCGACAACATGGGTTTCCTCCCAATTATTGTTCTGGTAATACAGATGGTGGATTTCACCCGATTCATTTACACACCGGTGTTGCGCGTAAGAAAAATCAGGTTAGATGAGAATTTATTATCGATGAAACATCTCTTGATGACTCGATGATTAAAATTGTTCGTCCAGCTCTGCTCTGGTTAGCCACTTTACCCGGCACAGCAGCCCTTTTTCAATCAGTCTTCCGGAACACCAGGCAATCAATTAGAGCAGAGGGCCGGATAATCTGACTACTCCCCATAATTAGGTACTGCCCCGGGTTGCCGGTAAAAAGCGTATCGGAAGACTTCGCATCTGTAGTGTTTAACATGATTACAGATGATACTTCATACTGAATGTCCAGATTCTCCCTTTACGATAGCTTTGCATGACGTACTTTTCGCCCTTGAACCTGTGGGCTTTTTCATAGACCGTATCAAGCAAGTTTTTGCCGCTCAACTTGAGAGTGAGGTTCCTGGCCAGATTCCAGGAAAGAGTCAGATTAAGTGTATTCTGCGGTTGCAGATAAATATCCGGAGTTCCACCACTGGTAACTTCACTCAGGCGTTCTCCCACACGATTGAAATAAAGTCCGATGACTGTCCCGGTTTCAATGTTATCATATGCAATGCTCAGATTCAGGACATAATCTGCCTGCCCGGCGAGAGGACGTGCAGCCGGGGCATCCGGGTTGACAGCACGGATCAGCTCCAGCTCATCTTCAGCAATATCTACCTGTGAAAAAATCAATGCCAGGTTTGAGCTGACTTTGACATGCCGCAAAATCGGGAGCAGCTGACCGAGCTTTTTCCGGCCTTCGACTTCGATCCCGTAAACCCTCCCCCGGGACACATTACGGGGATTGATTTCAGGGTTTGATGCGGCTGCGCGCGGGTCCAGCGCCCGTTCGATCGGGTTGCTGAGATTTTTATAAAAGGCGCTGAAAGCGTAGAGCTCACCCGGGGCACCATAGTGCTCATAGCGGATATCATAGTTTGCGATCAGCGTGCGCTGCAAAGTCGGGTTGCCGATGAAGATGAAATCGTTGATGAACTCAAAGGTTGCGTATGGTGCTAACTCGCGCAATTGTGGGCGTGCCAGGGTGCGGCTGTAAGCAAAACGCAACTGCTTCGTTTGATCAAAAGCATATTGCAGATTGACAGAGGGCAGCCAGTCGCGCTCATAAATCCTGCCGTTTTCCAGGGTTGAATCACCGCTGATGACCGTCATATCTGTTATTTCATACCGCACACCGCCAATCAGGCGAAGTGCGCCTGTAAAAGAGAAGTCAACCATCGCGTAGGCTGCGGATATCGTTTCCTCGCCGTCATAATTCCCGCGCGGCACGCTGGCATCCACGATATAATTGTTGAAATAATTCAAACCGGGCCGGTTGAGGTCTTCAGGGTTCACCAGTCCCATGTTTTCGCGGGCAAAAAAGCTCTCCGGGTCTCCGGAATAGGCAGCCCGGTCCTGGCGGATTTCAAATCGCCTCTCCCTGAATCCTCTCTGGCGGCTCCTCCATGATCCGCCTGTTTTAAAGAGGGAGCGTTCCATCCCTGAAAATTTCAAAGGCACTGAGATATTAAACTGCGCTGTACTGCTGTTTTCACGCAGATTGCGGTAGTAGCGGGTCGGGAAAGGGTAGATCTCATTGCTGATGCTATACAGTGTATCAACTGATCCATCAGCACCGGGCAGAGCAACATAATCATTGGTGAAGTAACGGAGATCGGGTTCATTCTGCAGTGCTGATGAGCGCGACATATTCCAGTCGATCTGGACTCCGGCACCAGAGCCTGTATGTTTTCCCGAAAGCTGGATTGTAGAGAGAGAGCGTTCGGTATATTTTAACACCCGGGTTTCGTATATCGCATCCGGAGCGAGATCACGGGGGAAGGTTCCGGAGAGATACCGGGCACTTGACAGGCCATTTCTGTTATACATGTACTCAAGACTCAGATCATGTCCCCGGGCGGGCTGCATGGATAGTTTTGCAAGCCCTGAAAGGCTGACGTCATCAGAACTCTTCTGATCCTTCAGGAGATAGTCTGCATTCAATGTCGAGGTTGTGCCTGAGTTACCGGTCAGCTGATAGTTGGCCCGGATACCATTTTCATAGTTTTTGAAACTGCGGTCCCAGGACAGGCTGCTGATCAGGCCGGCGGTTCGGCCCATAATTTTATATTTATTCGCAAATGACAGGCTATACGACTGGTTCAGGCCGGTTTGGCCTGTGTAGGGTGCCATCACAGGCACAAAAGCTTTGGAGTAGCGATCGAGATCAGCAGCTTTCTCATCATCTATCCAGGCAAAAACATGCTCCGGGACGGTGCTGTTCTCTCCCCGCAACTCTTCGGGGATGGCGCGGGTGCCGTCGTCAGTTGCGAGCCAATCGCTTTTGCCGCCTTTATATTTCAAAAAGCGATCATTCATATTGGCCAGCGGGTTATAACTGAACGAGCTGGTAAAAGACAACATCAGGTCATCCGGGTAGCTGATCGTAGTCATGTTGACCGCACCACCTGCAAAGCTGCCGGGCTTGTCCGGCGTGGCTGTTTTGCTCGTTACAATATTGGCAAGCAGGTTCGAGGGGATGATATCCATCTGCACGGCTTTCTTATCCGGATCAGCACTGGGCAGTACTGTTCCGTTCAACTGTGTCAGGCTGTAGCGTCCGCCCAGCCCCCGGACAAAGACATATTTGCCATCGAGCACTGTTGCTCCGGTCACCCGCTCCATAGCAGTGGCAGCGTCTCCGGCTCCGGTTCGGGCGATGATCTCCGCGCTGACAGCGTCGCTCACCGCTGTAGCTTCTTTCCTGTCTTTCAGAAGAATTGCTTCCGAATTTCTGTCTGCTTTGCTTTCAATAATTATCTCCTCACCTTTGATCACTTCCAAAGTGAGAGCAAAATCCAAAACCACATCCTGGCCGGAGCGTACTTTCACATCCCGTGTTTCCACCGCAAAACCGATCATGGAACATTTGATGGTGTACTCTCCCGGGACCAGTACTATACGGTACAAACCGTCCTGATCCGTCGCTGCTCCTGACGAGCGTCCTACGACGATCACGTTCACACCAGGCAGCGCTTCACCGGTTTCAGCATCGATAACACGCCCCCGGATCGTTCCTGTGTCAGATGCCATACCGTCCCGTGCCGGAAGCAACATGGCCAGCCCTATCAACAAGGCCGGAATGAGTCTGGTAAACATTGTGAAGTTTCTCCTCTGAGTGGAATACTGAAATGATTCCTGAATTATAATTTCGAGCCCGCAATGGCTTTCGCTGGAGAAAATAGGATGGGGAGATTAAAGCAGAATAACGGGCAGGTTATTGTATTGTTAACCAGGCGTATTCTTTTCTTAACATACAGCAAGACAAGCGGGGGAATTGCCTAAAAACGGGGAACAAAGAGGGAAACAACAACCACACCTGCTTTGACGGGCCGATGCATAGCGGTGTGCCGGAGTCTGCCTGCCTGCAGACAATCCACAAATCGCTACCGATTCAGACCGCGGGCTCCATCTGATAGCCCAAAACACCAAACACCCTTTTCGCGCCACAACCTCAGGGTCTATCCGGCGCCCGGTTGTGAAGCAGTGCCAGCTCTGGCAAACCACTGCATTCAACACAGCAGCATCTTTCCAGCTATCCTGCCAAAGCAGCCAATAATCAATGAAAGCGATTATTCCGGAAAGATTGCAGCACTTCCCATCACACGACCGGGATGAGAGATATCGATTATCGAGCCGGGCATAATCAGGACATGGCTCCGGACACCCTGCCGTGCGATGAGATAAAGATCAGGATATTTTTGGGTAACGTGAAATTCATTTCCAAATAATATTCCTGTCATATCGATTGCTTATGTTTCATGGCGTAAGGAAGATTTCAGACAGGATACCAGAGGCTGAAAATTTCAGGGTGACCTGAAGTTTGTCCTGAGGAATGCACAAATCGACGCTCAACGGAATCCGGCACCAGCATCGTGGGGCTCGATCACGAACACGGTTGAAGATGCATCAGCTTGTATTTTACTGCACCAGAGGAAAAACTCTTCACACCAGTCAAAGGTAAAAACCATGAAAAACGCGATTCTAACTTTCAAACACACCATCAAACGCGAACTTTTGAACGTGGCCAACATCCGCCATATTCACATCATTGGTTGCTCGCGCTCCGGGACCACGATGCTGCACTATTCGATGAGTGCATTTGCCAACACCATCCTTTTTGACAAAGAAACAAACCCCATCAACAGGCCCGGGTTTGCAGAAAGTGTTGAGCTGGCGATCAAGCTGGCACGGCAGCCGCAACAAAAATGGTACATCAGTAAACGCCCTGCACAGTGGTGGCATGATAATATTATGGAAGCGACCATCGACTATATTCTCAGAAATGATATTTTCGTCATCAACATCGTCCGGGACCCCCGGGATGTCCTGACCAGTCATCACCCGGGCGAAGACCGGCCTTACTATGTCACTCCGTACCTGTGGGCTAAAAGCATCCAGGCGGGCGAATATTTCGAAAAACGCCTGCTACAGCATGGGCTTATCAAGACGATCAGGTATGAAGATATCATCTGCCGGCACGAACAGATTGCAGAGAGTTTGCAGAAACGGTTGGGGCTGGAATTTCGCGAGGGTGTTCAGGGCTGGCACCTGCTCAAGGACAACGTTGAACAATTGAAACTCGATGGCAGGATGGTAAAATACATGCATAAGTTGAGAAATTTCGACCCGGCCACGATTGGACGCTGGCAACAGGATGGCGAGAAGAAAGCGTATCTGGACATGCTGATAAACCGCAAAGACCTGCGCGCCAGTCTGGAAAAGTTCGCGTCAAAATATGGCTATGATCTCAGCTCTGAAAGCCATCCCATCGCCAGGCCGGTTGCACCAGACTACAGGCCGGGCGAGCTGGAGAGAAACCTGGTAGCCTGAGAGCTCATATCACCCGGAGCAGACCTGCAAGGCGGCTGGCAGCAGCTCGAAGACCGCAGGCAACTGGCCGGGCAGCTCTCCGTCTGCATCGAGCAAAACACGCTCATCAGACCATACTTCGAGCTTGCGGCCGGAAAGCACCTGTACTTTGTCGTGCTCAGAGAGGGTACCGCGGTAAATTTTCGGCAGGTTCCGCACAACATCGGCTTTGCTGACATCGCCAACGAGAACGATCTCAAAGCAGCCGTCATCCAGGCGGGCACCCGGAGCGATCCACATGCCGCCGCCAAAATACTGGCCATTGGCTACGATGACAGCATTGTACACGCCCTGGTGTTCTTCCCCGTCATCGATGCGGAAGGAGATCGGCTGGTTGTCGTAAAACATCAGGGTGTACAGCATACCGGTGAGATAGGCGAGGAATCCGCCGAGGAACTTGGTGAAGCCATTGACGCGATCCAACAGAGCTCCGCCATAGCCCAGATCGGCGATATTGATAAAACAGCGCTCCACCGGCGCGCCATCAGCAGACCGGCAGCGCAGCACGCCAACATCGATCTGCCGCGACCGCGCCTGCAAGATGGTGTCCACCAGCACCGGCAGCTCGTCCGGCAGACCAAGGGTGCGGCTGAAATCAGTTCCTGTGCCTTTGGGTACCACAGCCAGCTTTGCATTCGGGTTGATATTCTGCCCGTTTTCGAAAAATCCATTCACTGCCTCGTTCACCGTGCCATCGCCACCGATGACGACAACGGTTTCACTGCCCTCAAGCAGAGCACTGCGCACCAGCTCCGTTGCATGACCCGGCGCCTGCGTAAACCGCGCCGTATAAGAAACACCGCGCTCCTGAAGCAATGCCTGAACACGTGGCCATACACGGCGGGCACCGCCACGGGCTGCGGCCGGATTGACGACACAGCACAACTCCCGCACTTCTTCCTCCTCTCCATTGCCCGACAGGTTCAGCCCTCAGCACTTTCGTTGAATCCACCCGTCTGCGCCTGTCCACGGCGCAACGCATCGATCTCCTCTCGTGAAAACCAGCGTCCTTTATCCAGCCCGGGGCACAGGTCTTTTTCCAGAATCCAGGTAAAATCATTGGCCAGCACCTCATCCCAGAACGGGTATGTGCGACACTGCAGCGGCCGGACAGCGTGCACCATGCAGCGGTCATCCTCACCGAGCATCACGCATGCCCCGTCATCCCTTTCGCGCAGCAGCAAATCGCCCGACACTTTACGCACATAGGTCGCAGCAAAACGGTTATGCGTCATGCCCAGAGCCTCGGCCATGCGCCCGATATCCTGTTCATCGATCTCCACCCTGCCGGGAATCTTACAGCATGCAGCACAGCCCTGCTGGCAGGAAAAATATAACCCGTCCTGATAAAATGGTACTTCTTCTGTCACACGGTCCTCTTTATTCTGAAAAACCTCTGATACGGCAAACCGCCCCACCTCGGGGCAGACGCCGGTCTCTGCAAGCCGGTCAGCGGCGGGGTGAAACGTGGCCCGGATGCTTTTCCGGCCCGGCACACTGTGATAAAGGGGGAATATACGCGGTGGAAGGCTCTTTCGCAAGGATGGCGGCACAGGTCGTGTCCCATTCCTGAGATCGAGGGTGATGTTGGCTACTCCAGCGACTGGAAAGAGACAATGCCCAGCTCCAGCACTTCGAGCAGCTCGCGGGCCTGGCTGCCATCTTCCGGGAAGCTGGCCATGTTGATCTCAACTTCGACCATATCATCGAGCCGGACAAAACGGTCTCGCAGCCTGCTGGCAAAAATCTTCGCCATGCGGAAAGGCGTTTCCGGTAGCATGATCAGCCATTCGAACGTGCCCTTCAGGGTAATGACATCATATTCGCGCAGGACAGCTTTGAAGCCATCGAGCACGTGGCTGCTGAACTGCTCGAATTTCTTTTTGTCCGAGCATTCGATATTGCCGAAACGCACACTGAGCAGCGAAACACCGGAGTTTTCCTTCTTCGCCCGGTCGATCTCCCGGCCGAGCTGGCGGGCAAAACCATCCATACCGACAAAATGCACTTTGAGCTCTTTGACCTTCTTTTCGATGTCTTCACAAGCTCCGGGCATGGCCTTTTTCGGCGGCCCGGGCAGGAACTCCTCGCGCGTATCTGCGATCAGCTTGTAGGCATAGATTTTCCGCACCAGTACCTCCGAGACATCCCACTGCTGGTCACAGTTCATACAGCGGCAGTTGACGACCGGCTCGGTAAACCGGGTATCACAGCCGGCGCAGAGATGCAGAGATGAGGTGCTGGTTTCAAAATCCACGCCTTCGCGGGCCAGAGTTTCCAGACAGCGTGGGCAGCGCTTGCCGTTCTCAGTCTCGAATTTGTTCTCCAGGCCGCGGTAGCCGCAGGTCCGGTGCGTAATCATGCGCAGAGCAGCGATATCCGCATAGCTGCACTGCGGGCACACTTCGCGGAAATTGAGATCGTGATGGCCGCACTCCGGACAGATGTGGATAGCATCATAGAAAACCCGCTCCAGCAGGCGGGCTCGGGCGATGCTTTCGAGAAAAAATATCTCGCCACCCGGCTCCTCGGGGTTGAGAATTTTGGCCGCTTCGGGATATTCATAGCCGAGTTTGGCTTGTTTTTTTACCCGTGGTACAAGAGTGCGAATCCCGCGCTGCTTCATGAAACTGAGCAGGCGCTCCTGGCTGCTGACCGGGCCGGCCTCATCTTTTTTCTGCACTTTCATCATATACAGGTCGAGAATATTGCGCACGCGCGCGACCAGCTCCTCGCTGTCATAGGGCTTGGTGAGATAGTCCATCACACCCAGCCGCAGGCCGCGCAGTTTGTCCTCGTACTTCTTTTTCGAAGATAAAATAATGACAGGAACGAGCCGCCAGTCAGGATTTTTCTTGATATTTTCCAACAGAGTATAGCCATCGACATCGTCGAGCTGGACGTCCATGATGATCAGCTCGGGTCTGTTCAGCTCGAGGGCGACAACAGCGTCGGCCTCGCTGCGCGCCTGCATCACCTCGTAGCCCTTGCGGGAAAACAGCTTGTCCAACTCATCCAGTGTCTGCATATCACTGTCGATCAGCAGGAGTTTTTCCTTGGCCATGAATCGTCTCCGTGTTCGTATCGTGTTCGGTTACCTGCGTATAATGGCGTTTCCGGCTGTCGCCGTTTCAATCCGCTGCTGATGGCAGCGCAGATTTGATTTTCACTTGTCCTGTCCTGCGCTCCTGTTTTTTAGGCAGGGTAAAACAAATTTTAAACCAGTTCCCCTGCTCAGATTCCGCCCAGATCGTGCCGCCGTGTGCTTCGACGATGCAACGTGTGTTGTACAGGCCCAGGCCCGTTCCCCGTGGTGCATCCGGGTCGTGATATTCTCCCTGAGTGAATTTATTGAAAATCTTTTCGATATGCTCTGGCGACACCCCTTCGCCCTCATTGGTGATGCTGAAATAGAACCGGTCCAGCACATCCAGCACGTGATAGTAAATAGTCGTGTCCGGCCTTCCATATTTGATGGCGTTGCTGAAAATGTTCATAAACACGACTTTGAGCAGATCGGGGTCACCTTCGACGATGATATTTTCCGGAATGCGCTCGTTGCGCGTTTCTATCTGCATACCGCGGGTGAAGAGCTGGCTCTCAAGCTGGGTGATCGTCGGCTTGATCACGTCGGTATGCAGATCGATCGGCATCCAGTTGACTGCCAGCTCGCCGTTTTCTATCTTTGCCAGGTCGAGGTAGTTTTTGATCATGTCGATCAGATTGCTGGTCACGCGCATGATGATCTGCACGCTGTTCTGCTGCTCCATGTTCAGTTCTCCGAGGTAGCCCTCGTCGAGCAGCTCGGCAAAACCGAGTATCGAAATCAATGGACTGCGCAGCTCATGAGAGACAAAACCCATCATGTCGAGATAGTGTGCGTTGAGCCGGCGCAGCTCGCGGTTGGTTTTGCGCAAACGCTGCATCAACCGGTCGAGCTTTTCGCTGCGCTGCTTGAGCTGAAGCTGGACATCCGCGTTCTCTTTCAGAGATTCTGCCAGACGGGCAAAGAGCATAAGAGCCTGTATTTTCGCTCGGCTTGCTTCGTCCAGGTCCGCATCATTCGTCAGACGGACCTCAGGTATCTCGATGAAACGGCGCTCGTACTCAGCCAGCAGTTTATCAAAAACTTCCTCCGGACGCCGCGCCTGCTGCACCAGCTTCAGGCTGGTCTCAAACAGCTTTTTGAATTCGTCGAGCTGAACCGCAGCAAAATCTTTCTCCTGCCGCGCTTTATCATCGTGCGTTGGTTGCATAAAACCCGTATCGTTTTCTGTGAGTAGCAATCCTGTCGAAACTATCCATTCCTTATCAGCATCGTGTTTTTCATCCGCATCCCGGTCCGGGTATCCAGTTAACTCAGCAAACCGGGCCCGGCTTAGATACCGACATCTGTCATTCCGGCCAGGCGAAGCGCCGTGCCGGAATCTCATCTTTTCTGGCACGTGCCTGAATCTGGGAAATTCCGGGCTTGCCCTGCGGGGAAACCGGAATGACAGCTCGGGGGCAGGCACGTGCTGTTATCAGACGGTCTAATTGCAAAGATGCGACCGTGCTGAGTTAAGTGGATAACCCGAGCATCCCGGGCTTGCCCTCAGGCTACCCGGAGCAACTCTTCCACCGTCGTAATCCCGGCAAACACCTTCAACAGACCATCTTCACGCAGTTGCAGCATACCCTGCCGGCGCGCGTGTTCGCGGATGTTATCTTCAGACTCGCCGTCGATCAGCATCCTGCGTATCGTCGCATCAACGATCAACAGTTCATGGATACCTGTCCGGCCCTTGTACCCGCTGTTCTTACATTCCCGGCATCCTTTGCCCTTGAATGCCATGACAGACTTCTCCGCAAAACGGCGCTGATCCGCCTCGGGCAGCAGCTTGAGGGAAGCCGGTGATTTTTCCTTGCAATACGGGCAGATGACCCGCACGAGCCGCTGAGCCAGCACCGCGAGCACTGCTGAAGACATCAAAAAGGGCTCCACGCCCATGTCCTGCAATCTGGAAAATGCTCCCGGCGCATCGTTGGTGTGCAGGGTGGAAAAAACAAGGTGCCCGGTCATGGCACTGCGTACGGCAATATCGGCCGTCTCACGGTCGCGTACCTCGCCGATGAGAATCACATCCGGGTCCTGGCGCAGGATAGCCCGCAACGCCGAAGCAAACGTCAGCCCGGCTTTGGTGTTCACCTGCATCTGGTTGACAAGGGGCAATTTATACTCGACCGGATTTTCAACGGTGATGATGTTTTTCGACAGGGAGTTGATGGTATTCAGCACCGAATACAACGTCGTGGTTTTGCCGCTCCCGGTAGGCCCGGTGATGAAGATTATCCCCTCAGGCTTCCGTATCACCTGTTGCCAGCGTTCGAGCACACCGGTGCTGAACCCCAGGTCTGTAAGCTGCAGCACAGCATTGCGTGGATCGAGTAGCCGCATCACCGCCTTTTCGCCATTCACCGTGGGGATGATCGATACACGCACATCGATTTCACGGTTATCTATTTTGAGGCGAAAACGGCCATCCTGGGGCACCCGTTTTTCTGACACATCGAGCTCGGCAAGTATCTTGATGCGCGAAATGATCATGCTCGCAAGACTCAGAGGAGTGGTTGTCACCTGCTGCAGCATGCCGTCTATGCGGTAGCGAATGCGGAAAATTTTGTCATCCGCCTCGCAGTGAATGTCACTGGCTTTGTCGTAAATTGCCTGTGATAAAATCACATTGACGAAGTTGATGATCGACGCTTCATCCGTGGCATCGATACGGGTTTCATCGAGATCGGCCTCTTCCTCGATTTCGAGCACCATATTCTCTTCCACGCTCGAAATGATGCGCTCGAGAGAACCGTCTCCGCGAAAATACTTCTTGATTGCAGCGGCAATCTCCGCCTCCGAGGCCAGCACTTCCTGCACGTTCAGGCGCGTGTGAAAACGCACGGCATCCACAGCCCCGACATCGAGAGGATCCGAAATGGCGATGGTGAGCAGGTCATCGACACGAAACAACGGGATGACATTATAGCGCTGCGCCATTTCCACAGGGATCAGCTTGACGACCGCTGGATCGATCGCATAAGCATCGATCTGGCGCAGGCGGGGGATGCCGAAGCGTTCGCTCAGGGCATCGAGCAGATCATTCTCGGTGATCCAGCCCTGCCGGACGAGAATGCGACCAAAACGCTCACCCGAAGTGCGCTGAATAGCCAGCGCCTGCTCTATCTGCTGCTGCGAGAGCAAACCTTTTTCTCGTAAAATCTCACCGAGTTTTTTCAAAGCAGAGCGCTTTTGAGTCCTCACCTTTTGGTCCATTCCAGGTTTGTCCTCTTTCCTTTCACCATCATGTTATGGGGAAGTATCACACTTCGTCACGTCGCATGCCCCCACCCTGTCATTCCGGCCGAAACGAAACGCAGTGCCGGAGCCCCAAACTCAGGCACCTGCCCAAAAATGAAGAGATGCCGGTATCCCGCGCTGCGCGGGAAGCGGAATGCATGCGCGCTGCCCTCTGCCTCACCATACAGCCAGAACGGTAAAAAAACGTACCAGTGTCCGACCTTGTTTCTCCCCGGCAAATGCGCCGCTTATTCAACCATTCCATAGCCAGCCGGAATGTTGCAATACGGCCAGACACGCATCGGGATCGCCAGCAGATCGAAATAGTTCTGCAGCCGCTTCAAATTTCCCGCATCGTGGACCGGCTTGGGGATATACCCGGCGATCCCGAGCCGGTAAACCTGCTGAATTCTGTCCTCAGACATCTCAGCAGTAAGCAGAAAAACCGGAGCAGAGAACTCCGGCATCGTAGTACGTATCTGCTGCAAAAAGTCCAGCCCATCACCACCCGGCATATCCAGATCGAGCAGGACGAACAGAGGCACTATCGCCGTCTCGCACAGCCAGCGCAGGGCTTCTCTGCTGTTGCGAGCGCTGTGAATCGACACCGGCGTACCGCTGCGCAGCAGGGTCTGCTTGGCGAGAAAAGCATGATCGTCGTTATCTTCCACCAGCAAAACGACCGGCACTTTTTCCATCTCTTCAGCCATCTCCTTTGACCATATCGATAAAGTCCCGGGCTTCGTGATATTTTTCAGCGATGTCGTCGAGAATACTTGGCATGGCTTCCTCGCTGATGTTGATCTGTACCCAGAGCATCCTGTCAATCGCTGGATTGCTGTTGTCACCGGCGTGGCCGTAGCCCTGCATGCGTACGATGATATCCGCGAGATGAACAAGGGCCACCAGCTTCGGGGCAACCTGGCTCTGGGTCGGGTTATGATGATTTTCGATCACCGCAACCAGGCTGTCCGGTAAATTCCAGCGCCGCGCAAGCCAGCCACCGACCTCCGCATGGTCGGTGCCGAAGACATGCTGTTCCGCTTCGCGAATGCGCATCTTCTCCTGTTCTGCGAGCTCCAGAGCCAGGCGGAAATCCTCGTGCAGATACTCGTCGAGTACCACCTTCCCGAGGTCGTGGATCAACCCGGCGATAAACGCCTGTTCCGTATCCGCATAGGCAGCATATCCAGCCAGACAACGCGCCGCGATGGCACAGGAGATGGAATGCTCCCAGAAACCGGCGCGGCTGTAGCCTCCGGGCATGGCCGTTGTACTGTTGCCTCCGAACTCATCGAATATCGCCGCTGTCAGAGCGATATTGCGGATCGTGGTAAATCCGAGGACCACTGTCGCCTGTGTTAACGTCGTGATCTGTCGCGACATACCATAAAACGGCGAATTGACCAGCTTCAACACATTTGTCGTCAGGGACTGGTCGCGGGATATGATTCTGCTGACTTCGCTGGCCGAGGTAGCCGGGTCGTCCACAACCCGGATGAGGTGCATGACGACTTCCGGCAGCGTTGGCGGCTGCGAAATCCGGCTGATCGTATCCTGAATGCTTTTCCCGGGCATGTCCGTTCCCATGCTTTCGTGCTCATGATCCCTGCAGCCCGGCCGCAAACCGCGCCAGGGAATATTTTATGATTTTTATCGTTACTCTGTGTATATTCCGGGCTCCCGCACGGTTTGACTATGTTAAACCAATCGACAATACGGGACAAAATATCAACATCTGTTACAAATTTGCATCAAGCTGGACTGATCGTGCGCAGTACACTCCACAGCATCCCTCTCAATATCGCCCTTCTCAGCCTCGGCCTGCTCTGCTCTGCTGCCTTTTTTCTCATCAGCAGCACAGGTGATCTGCGGCCACACATTGCGCTTTTCCTCAGCCTGTTCGGCCTCGCCTTCGCCTGCTACAGCCTGGCAATTTTCGTCATCTCACGGACAGCAGGCAAGAGTTCCGGCAAAAACCCGCTGGCTCACATCATCTTTTTTGCCCTTGCCATGCGTGTCATCATGCTCACCGGCGACTACCCCCTACTGACGGATGATATTTACCGATATGTCTGGGACGCCCGTGTCGCTGCAGCAGGCATCAACCCCTTTACGCATCCGCCGCAGGACGACGCCCTCGCTCCCCTTCGGGACGATGATCTGTTCCCCAAAATCAATCACCCGCACATCCCGACGATCTATCCCCCGCTCCTGCAGGCGCTGTTCCGGCTCGCTGCTCTCTTCAGCGAACAGATTATCGCCATGCGCATCCTGTTTGTGCTGTTCGATTTGGCAACCCTGTTTCTGCTCATCCTGCTGCTGCGCACTCACGCCCGACCGCTGGAATACAGCCTGATCTATGCCTGGAACCCGCTGCTGATCATCGAAACCGCGGGCAGCGGCCATGTCGATAGCGCAGGCGTCTTTCTGCTCGTTCTCGCCTTTTTGCTCCTGCGCTACAGGCGCACCATGGCCGGCACTGCCGCCCTGACCATGGCCACACTGACCAAATTCGTCCCGGCTATCCTGCTGCCGTGGATGCTGAAAAATCGGCCGGCACGCACCCGTTATTCCGGAATCGCCGTTTTTCTGCTGCTGATCATCCTCGCTTATCTGCCCTACCTGTCCGCGGGAGATCGTTTGTTCGCCGCTCTCGGTACGTATTCATCGAAATGGGAATTCAACGCTTCTTTATTCAAGCTGATCTACCTGCCGGTGCATGCTCTGCTGCCTGATGCAGCGGTACGCATTTTTGCTGCCATCAAAGGCCTGACCGCAAACGACGCAACGCTCGTAACCTTCCGCGTCGATCTCGCACTGTTGATCAGCAAAGCAATCGCCGGCAGTATATTCGCGGGGGTCTATTATATATTATGGAAAAGGGAAAAAAGCGGGGATGGAGAAGAAAGGGAAAAAATCTGGCTGCTGCTGTTCGGTTTTTTGTGTATGCTCAGCCCAACCTTGCATCCATGGTACCTGATCTGGCTGCTGCCCGTGCTCAGCCTCTACCCTGACAGAGCGTGGATACTGCTCACTGGTACGATTATGCTGAGCTACACCGTCGTCGGACGCTACTATTTCGAAGGCATCTGGCAGGAAAACACGCTGGTGCGCCTGCTCATCTTCGTGCCTTTTTATGCCATGCTGGTGTATGAACACCGGAGCTGGCTGCGCGCGGTTTTACTGAAAAAAATCCGAACTCGGGATAAATAGTGGCAGCAGCAGTTATGGGGAATGAAGATTTCTGGGTGGGTGCGGGCTTACGGGGAGGTGGTATCTCCCTGCGTCTGTGCGCTGCCGCGGGATGACGAGAAGAGGACGTTCGTAGTGCACGCTTCAGCGTGCCCGAAAGTCGCTGATTTTACAGGATTACGGAATCACCAGGACTGGTTATCCACTTAACTCAGCACGGTTGCATTTTTTCAAACCAGACTGCGTGACCGCAGCACCTGCCGACCCCAGAACCATCATTCCGGTTTCCCCCCCAGGGGAAGACCGGAATCTCCCTGACTCAAGCACGTGCCAAAAAGATGATATCCCGGCTCTGCGCCGCGCCTGGCCGGGATGACAAATGTAGGAGCTGGATCAGGTCCGGTTTGCTGAGTAAGAGATTTTGGCGGAGGTGGTATCTCCCTGCGTTTGTGCACCGCCCCGCGGAAGCGGGGCAACAGGAGGTCACACCGCAGGAGC
>WFTM01000086.1 GCA_015485525.1 Candidatus Zhuqueibacterota bacterium
GTTATTGAATAAAGTGGGAGGGTGCGAAGTCGCCGGCGGATGGAGATAGAGCGTCCGGGCTGCGCGACACCGCAGGAGCGGTGCCACGAGGTAGAGATAGACATGCCTGCCCGGCGCGCATTTTCCCGGTCTATCGGAAAACTTCGACCTTTTCGATGATCACCGGTTTTGCCGGGCGGTCGCGCAGGCGCGGATCATTGGTCACTTTTTTCACGCGCGCGATCTCATCGACGACTTCCATTCCCTTGGTCACCTCGCCAAAAACGGTGTACTGCCCGTCGAGATGCGGTGCCTGCGCATGCATGATGAAAAACTGGCTGCCGGCTCCCTGCGAAGGATCGCTGACGCGGGCTGTGGAGAGCACGCCGCGCTTGTGCGACCGTTTGTTGAATTCATGCGGCACGTTGACGATCGGCCCGCCCTGGCCGTCGTTGTAGGGATTGTTATCTTTCGTGTTCGGATCACCACCCTGGATCATAAAGCCGGGGATAACCCGGTGGAATTGCGTGCCATCATAAAAACCACTCTCCGCGCGGGTGATGAAATTGAAACACTGGATCGGCGCATCGTCGGGGTAGAATTTCATCTCGATGGTGCCGAAGTTGGTGACCATGCGTGCTTTCACCCCTTGCATCTTCGCGGCGAGAAATTTCAGTTTGGCATCACTTTTTTTATAGTGTGCAACCTGCCCCTCCAGATCACGAATTTTCTCTTCCAGCGCGATTTTTTCTTTCTTCATCTCCTCCAGCTCCTTGTTGCTGCTGCATCCAGAGACACCCAGAATCATCAAAACGGCAATGATGAGTGTTCCGTTTTTCATAAAAACCACTCCTGTTTATGAAGTTGCTGAGTAACCGGTATCGTGTTTTCTATATGACCTGAAAAACTGACATCGCACCCCCTTTGCTCGCCAGCTCGGACAGATGCATGCCCCACGAAAAAATCCAGCCATCCCTATCCAGTCCTGTGCAATGGTGAGTCATGCATCGGCCCGGAATGAAAACGATGAAGATACGCAATTTCAGAGGTAAAAGACAACGGATAAAGTCGTGTTCCCGTATATTTTCGTTGTGGTTGCTTCGCTTCCTTCAGGTGCAAAAGGGTGGTTGTCGTGTCTGCTTTTCCGGACACGGTGTTATTTGAATCAGACATTTATCTGCGCAGGAGAAGCGCCCGCCAGGTCGTTCAGCCTCGAAGCATGAGGTTTTGGCTCTGGTACGTTTCTTGTCTTCAAGGCAAGCGTCGCGGTGGTTGTGCTTTAAGGAAATTTAATTTTTAGGAAAGGGGACCCAAAATGAAAAAGCACATTTTTTCAGGGCTTTTTGTAGTGATGTTTTTTCTCATGGCCTGTGAGCAGAATCCGCTCGAAGCACCTCAAAACACGCCTCAGGATCAGCAAATCATCCAGAAACGGGCCGGCACCCAGATGGATGAAGCAACACCAGATAAGACCATGCCCGCGATTGCCTCGGATTATTCTGTTTATATCCGTAAAGGCTACGAAGCCAGTGGTGCGTGGCAAAACGGAGCTCGGTATGCCTACCTTAATGTCAGTTATGACTATGAGAACGAATCCGCCCATCTGAGCTATTCAGTTTACCAAAACAACAATTGGATCGCTGGTGGCCATGGTTCAATTCCTGCCGGGGCAATTACCGGTGACGAACGTCTCGGTTATCTGACCGTGGATGTCGATACAGGTGAGCTGGATGATTTTCATATTCACCGGGGAGAGCCGTTGGTGGTTTCCGCAACCTGGACTGTCAACTCCGACTGGGTACGTTATACAAGCGGCCGGGATGTATACACGGATAATCGCACTGGTTATTCTTCGTACTACAAAGGACGCAGAAATTACCGTTCAGCCGATGGCCGAGCCACTCTTGGCAACTGGGCTTTCACTCAGGAAAGATGGGGTAACAGCATTTGGCTGGCCAAATTCAAGCGTGTCCATGCCTCCCATTATGGCACCAACTAAGCTCAGCAGCGTGTCTGCATCATCGGTTTCGGGGCGCACGGATGCGCTCCCGGTACCGGGAAAGGAGTAATATAGGGCTGCACACCACCGCGACATATTTACTGAATTTATATTTATTCTCTCACAGGTAGAACATTTTAATCGCTTTCAATGAGGTGATATTAAACCTTTTTATACCCCCTCAGACCCGCATTTGCCGGAGCAGCCGGGTAAAGCCGGCGACTCTCCGGCATGATAAATCTCGCCCTACTCCTGCCACTAAACTGGCCCCGGACGCTGCTATGCAAGGAAACCTGTAGTTTACCGGATGCATACAGCGTAGCTGCCTCCGCCCTCTGCACAAAAATCCCCGCCATTGACATTGCGCACTTTTTTTTGTAAATAAAAAAGACCATTACATCCCCTGCAAGATCCTGTGTTCAGAATGGAGGAAGAAAACCGGGAAAGGAGCGCAGCACAGATAGAGACGACAGACTTCCGGAGTAATTCATGACACGTACTGCAAAAATCATCATCGTCGGCTCTGGCCCGGCAGGTATTGCCACGGCACTCTCTATCGTGCGGCAAAAACCCGAGTTTCGCGATGATATCCTCATTCTGGACAAAGCAACCCATCCCCGCCACAAACTCTGCGGCGGCGGCCTGACGCCCTGGGCCGAAGTCACCCTCTCCATTCTCGACATGCAGGTCGATGTCCCTTCCTTTCGTGTCGAACGCATTGCTTTCTATTTTAAAGATGAACCGATATGGTTCGATCAGCCGGACCTGCTGCGCATCGTTCGCCGTGATGAATTCGATGCTGCTCTGGTGCAGCGTGCCCGCGAAAAGGGCATCACCGTGCTGGAAGATACCGCTGTGCAGCACATCACCGTGCACGACGAGGCTGTCGAGCTGCAGACCTCCGGGGGCGAGTTCAGTTGTGAAGTCCTCGTCGGCGCTGATGGCGCCAAAAGCACGGTGCGGCGTCAGCTTTTCCGTGAGCAGACTTCGCGCGTATCCCGGTTGATGGAGGTGGTCGTGCCCGTTGAGGGCATCGAGGTGCCGGAATTCAGCCAGCGCATGGCGGCTTTTGATTTTCGCGAAATCCGTCACGGCCTGCAGGGTTATCTCTGGGATTTTCCCAGCCTGATCGAGGGCAAACCGCATCTGAATATCGGTGTTTTTGACAGCCGGATTTTTCCGAAAAAGCCGCGTGCAGACCTGCCTGCGTTGTTGCGCGAGCGGCTTGAGAAGCGGGGTATCGATCCGGACAGCGTGCCTTTGCAGGGCCATCCCGAGCGCTGGTTTCATCCATCTCAGGAGTGCAGCCGGCCGCGCGTTCTGCTCGTCGGCGATGCCTCGGGTGCGGAGCCATGGCTCGGCGAGGGCATTTCCGTTGCCCTCGGCTACGGTCCGGTGGCAGCAGCAACCATCAAACGGGCATATGCCAGCGGCGATTTTTCCTTTGCAGAGTATAAAAAAATCATCAGCCGTTCCTCTCTGGGCTGGCATTTGAACAGAAATCGGGTGATCGCCCGATATTTTTATCATCCCGCTGCCAGCAGAATGTTGCCGGCGGTTGGATCGATCCTGTCGTGGTACATCGAACGAAAATATGGCGTCGTCAAAGAAGAAGAGCTGGAGCTGGCACTGCATTAATCGCTACACTGGAAAGGAAGACTATGCGTAAGGAATCCCTGGAATTTTTGCAACGCCTGATCGCCGCCCCGAGTCCGTCGGGGTATGAACAACCGGCGCAGCAGGTATGGCGGGCTTATGCCGAACAGTATGCGGATCGCATTCAGCATGATCTGCATGGTAACAGCATCGCGGTGATCAACCCCGAAGGCGCGCCGCGGGTGATGTTCTCCGGTCACTGCGATGAGCTTGGTTTTCTGATCAACTACATCAACGACAAGGGATATCTGTATTTCCGAACGATCGGCGGGCATGACAAGGCGCTGATCCCGGGCCGGCGCGTGGTGGTGCAGAGCAAAAACGGGCCTGTGCATGGGGTTACCGGGAAAAAGGCGATCCACATGATGACTGCCGAAGACCGGCGCAAAGTGCCTGAGGTTGAAAATTTATGGATCGATATCGGCGCCCGCAACCGTGAAGAAGCCGAGAAAAAAGTTGCTGTCGGCGATCCGGTTGTGTATGATGTCGGTTTCCAGCAGATTACCGATACCATCGCCACGTCGCGGGGCTTTGATGATAAAGTCGGCGCGTTTGCTGTTGCGGAAACTTTGCGGCTTTTGCAGGGGAAAGAGCTGTCAGCGGCTGTTTATTCCGTGGCCTCGGTGCAGGAAGAGATCGGCCTGCGCGGCGCACGAACCAGCGCCTTCGCCATCGATCCGCGCGTCGGCATCGGCGTGGATGTGACGCATGCCACGGATCACCCTGAAGTGGACCCGCGCAAGGAAGGAGACATCAGGCTGGGCGAGGGGCCGGTGATTCTCCGCGGCGCCAACGCCAATCCCGTTGTGGTGGAAAAGCTCATCGAAGCGGCTGAGGCAGAGGATATTCCCTACCAGATTCAGGCCATCGCCGGCGGCACGGGCACTGATGCCAACGTCATCCAGCTCAACCGCGCTGGTGTGGCAGCCGGGCTGGTCAGCATTCCCCTGCGTTACATGCACACGCCCAGCGAACTGGTTTCGCTGCAGGATGTGGAAAATACCGCCCGCCTTCTCGCAGCATTTTCGCAGCGGGTCACCAATGAGGTGGACTTCCGGCCGTGACCCTGTTTGTGCTCTCTTGCCAGGTTGATTTTCACGTTTCATTTTATGATTCGCTGTCGCTCCGGTGCGCCACGCCGCGGAAGTGGTGTGGCGAGAGAGTCTGCAGCTATCTTTTTCTGCACAAAACCATGACCGCAGTGCAGAACTTTCTGACCCTAAACATTTTCTGAGGAGAGAGGAACCCTATGCGACTGCTCGTTTTGATCGTACCTGTTCTGCTGTTCAGCGCATGCATGCAGCAGGAAAGCAAGCTGGACCCGGGCTCAGCTGATTTTGCCGAAAAAGCCCGGGCGATTCACGAAAAATCTCTGGTCATCGATACGCATATCGATATCCCCCTGCGCATTCTGCGCCGCGGCGTCGATGTCGGCCAGCGTCTGCCGGATGGCCATTTTGACCTCATCCGCGCCAAAGAAGGTGGCCTGGACGCAGCATTCTGGGCGGTTTATGTCGCCTCGGATTACAATAAACCCGGTACATGGGAAGGCGCCAAAGGCGGCGCTTATGCGCGTGCCAATCTGATCATTGCCACGATCGACAGCGTCGTCCGGGCGAACAGCGACCTCGCGGCGCTGGCACGTACGCCAGATGACGTCCGCCGTATTGTCGCTGAGGGCAAGCACGCTGTCTGCATGGGCATGGAAAACGGCGCCCCGGTTGAAGGCGATCTGAATAAACTGCGCGATTTTTTTGACAAGGGGATTCGCTATATCACGCTGACACACGCGAAAGATAACCACATCTGCGATTCCTCCTACGATACACGGCACACGCACAAAGGACTGACAGCGTTCGGGCGGGAAATGGTGCAGGAAATGAACCGCCTGGGCATGATGATCGATATTTCCCACGTCTCTGATGA
>WFTM01000087.1 GCA_015485525.1 Candidatus Zhuqueibacterota bacterium
GCGCAGACCTATGGCTCCACCCTGCGCGATCAGGCGATTATCCTGGAAAATATGGTGCTGGCCGATCGCATGGACGAAGCCAGCCAGATCGCGAAAACAATTGCCGCCACGCTCTCCAGCGACCTGTGGTTATCCACCCAGGAAACCGGCTTTGCTCTGCTTGCTATGGGCAAGTTTTTACAAAAGATTCAAGGAGAACAGGGGGGAAACGCCACTCTCGCAGGAAACCTGCGGCTGCCCTCGGGAGAAAAAATCATTTTCGACAGCAAAAAGAAAGCGTGGAGCTATGAGTTTACCGAGGGATTCGGCGAAAAAGCAGTTCTCGAGCTGGACAGGAAAAGCGGGGTGACCTCGGCCTTTGTCACTCTGACCTGGGAAGGTATCCCTTTGCGTGGAGCAGCCACGGATGCGGCCAGCAATCTCGGCCTGACTCTGCGCTGGTTGAATGAAGATGGTGCCCCGATCGATGTCAAAAATCTGCGCCAGGGGCAGGTTTTCTGGGGTCATTTTCGCGTGGCTGCGGCAAGCGGCATCCCGATCGAAGAAATTGCACTTGAGCAGATTCTGCCTGCAGGCTGGGAAGTGGAAAACACACGACAGCGTTGGGATGAACTGCCGGGCTGGATGAACAAATGGCTGCTGCACCAGGAGGAGTACCTCGACATCCGCGACGACCGCATCCGGTGGTTTTTTGATCTGCCGGCAACGGGCAGAAAAAACAGCGGGTTGGATTTTGTCGTCAAACTGCGCGCTGTCACTCCGGGCAGGTACACCCTTCCCCCGGCTCAGGTGCAGGCCATGTATGATCAGAGCTACTACGCGCGCAGGGCCGGAGGGGACATCACGGTTGCGAAGAAGTGATCACTGTCGCTGGCAGGCCTTTTCCGGAACTGGCAGCAGCAGTGCAGTGTACAGTGTTCAGTGTACCGCCTGCTGCAGAACATGGTTGATTTTATCGGCAAGATCACCGGCAGAGTACGGCTTGCTGATGATATCACAGAACCCGACTTGCCGGAGGTAGGCCGCATCGAGCTGTTCGTCGGCACCACTGGTCGCGACGACCGGCACCAACAGACCCAATTTGAGCATCTGCTGCACGACCTGCTCGCCGTTCATATCCGGCATATTGAGATCGATGATAGCCACGGCGATGTCATCTTTTTTGCTCTGGTAGAGGTCCAGGCCCTGTGCCCCGCTCTCTGCCGTATGCACGACAAACCCTTTCCGCGCCAGAATGCGCTCGGTCACTGCACACACCAGAGGATCATCATCGATAAAAAGCACCCCCGGCTTGCTGGCCGGCATAATACGGCGGGATGAAGTGGCTTCAGAAGATATTTCGCTCTCATCGATGCCGATTTGCGGGAAAAACAGCTCGATAACAGCGCCTTCGTTTTTGGACAGAGAGTGCACCGATACCCCTCCCTGCTGGCTGCGAACACCTTTCAGCAGCAGCGCCAGGCCATCGATAGCCGTACTGGTAGCCCGATTCCACACAGCTTTTCCCTGCAGCGCCTTGCTCAATGTCTGCCATGCAACTTCGGGAAACTGCATTCTCAGGCCAAAAGCCATACCATCGCGATAATCCGGTGAAACGAGGCCGGAATCAAAATCATCTTTGCCCTTGCGTACCAGCAGAAACTGAATGTGGATGGGAGCTGAGGGCGAAAGCTGAACCCGTGCAGCAAGCAAATTGACCAGACTGAGCATCAGCACGTTTTCTGAAAGCAGAGCGCGCTCAATCCCCGGACTGACTTCCGGCACGACTTCCCACCCCGAGGCCTGGCTGAACAGCGCGCACAGGCGGCTGATTTTTTCCGGCAATTTTTTTCCCGGCATCGTATCTGCCGAGCACTGATCCAGCAGGGTATAGATCAGTGTACTGGCTTTATGGGCAGACTCTTCCATGTCAAAAATAGTGCTGGCGGCAGGATCGTCGTGATCGAGATCGAGGAGAGCGATACCTGTGGAAGCCAGAATAGAGAGGATGTGTTCCGAACACCTGCGCGCATAGCCTTCGATGACAAAATTTGTATTAATACACGCTTGTAAATCGAACAACAGTGATGAAGACATAGCAGCCCCCCCGGGCAAATTAGGCAAGGTATGTGGCAACCCGGCGGTGGGTTGCCACTATCGTTTTATTACGATGGAGATTGACGTTTCGACAGGCCGGCTCAAACAGCGCCGGTTACGGTTCCAGACTAAAGTCCCCAGAAAAGACTGACACTGAGCACGTAAAAATCACTTTGCAGCTCTTCTGACCCAGGAATCTGCTCGAAATCATAATTGAGAAAAACATAGCGAATATCAGCAGCAAGCTTTGTGTTCTCCCCCACAGGCAGCTCGATGCCTCCGCCAAAATGCCAGCCAAACTCCTGACTGGTCTGGTCTTCCACAAAATTTCCGAGTTGATCCTGATCATAATCAAAGGTTACGTTATACCAGCCCGCACCGACTGCCCCGTAGAGAATAGGAAGGGGATAGAACAGACCGGTGACCATGACCGGCCAGCTTTTTACCGTCAACAGGTCATCATTGTATTTTTCTTCCCGATAGGTTATCGATCCTTCGATTCCGAGAGCTGCGCTCAAACGCATGCGCAGCGCCCCACCGACGAGCAGACTGCCTTCGTCGGCATCGCTGGATTTATGATAACCGACCTGAGGCCCGAAGCCGAGCCCTTGCGCCTGAGCTTCTGCTGCAAAAAATAAACACATGAGTCCGAATAGTACGATTTTTCTCAACATGATTCTCCCTTCCTGAAATAATGTTGTACTGCAGTTTATTCCCTGCTTCCTGTGCGGAAGCACCGTCGATCATTCATTTTTTGAAAAGCTCATCCGCAGCCCTGCCCGGGCCTCTACCGGGTGCAGATGCTGCCTCAGTAAACATGCGGCTTCACTGCATCATAAGCATTTTTCTGGTCTGTACCCGAGAGCCGGCTACCTGAAGTTGATAAAAATACACCCCACTGGCGACTGTCCGTCCCTGCGAATCCCTGCCATTCCAGACCAGGCTGTGCTCTCCGGCAGTTCTTTGTTCATCCAGCAGTGTTCTGACAATCCGGCCGAGGTTATCGCGGATGACCAGACGTACCTGAGCCGGTTTTGCGAGCTGAAACCTGATGCGGGTTTCCGGATTAAACGGATTCGGTTCATTCTGGTAGAGATAAAACCGCGGCATTGCTGTCTGACTGACAGCCGTGGTCATGTCGCCTTCTGTCACCAGCTCTGTCGCCAGCAACTCACCGGCGGCATCGATCGCCGTGATGCGCTCGACCTGAAGCACCTGATCAAATGTAGAATTTTCTTCACCTGTCTCCAATAAAAAAGTGACCAGACTGCCGTTTCGTGCTGAGGATTCCGAACCTGAACGCAGACTGAGAGCAACTTCAACAACAGAGCCATCTCCCTGCTCGATGAAGAGAATATCACGGCCAGCGAAAAACATACCGGGGCGGACATCTTCGACGCGCACACCATTGCCGAGTCTGAATCTTACAGCCAGTCCGAACAGCTCCCTGCTTTCACGCAGGTCGAGGGAAACCATGGCCTGCCCCCTGCCGCTGTTCTTTGCCAGGCGCAGCGATAATGGCAAAGGCGGGGTATTTCCCGGTGTGGATGATGTAAATCTGGCGGTGCTTTTGGCCGCGGTGCCGGTGCGCTGTTTCCAGTTCAGTGCAATCGGAAAAATATCCCGGGCCGAGATCACCCCATCACCATCGGCATCTGCGTACGTCAGTTCGATCGTCTGCCAGGGAACAGCCAACTGGCGCTGCCAGCGCAGGCTGGCCTGCGGTCGCGCCGGCCCTGTATGGTTCCAGAACTGCCCGAGGGGCAGCACATCAGCCTGGTTGACCACACCGTCGAGGTTGGTATCTCCCGGCCAGATTTCCAGACCGTTCAGGCTCAGAGAACGTTCATTTTTGCGCAGAAAGATCGCATTGCCGTGTGGATCGCGGGCGTAGATATCGCTGAAGGAGTAGAGGATTTCCGTGTTGAACGGCGTACTCATCGCTGAAGAAAACCGTACCCGCGCCAGGATACCTTTGCCCTGCAGTCCGGCGGTGGTGTCTTCGAGTGCAATCGTCAGATACAACTTCCCTGCCTGCTCGTCCTGTCGCACGCTGTAACGCGCCTTACCCTCGAGC
>WFTM01000088.1 GCA_015485525.1 Candidatus Zhuqueibacterota bacterium
ACTAAATCCCGCCGGATCAGGTGCGAGCTTGCGGGTCAGGTGTTCTTTTGTTTCGTTTGTGGAATTGCCGCCGGAGCGGCAATTGGAGTGTCACACCGCCGGAGCAGTTTGGCGAGAGTGGTTGAAGAGATACAACCGTGCTGAGTCAGGAAGATGGCCGGATGATTATGTTTCTAAATTTATAATTTTTCGGGTTAAACGCTTGCACGGGCACTTTGTCTTAGCAGATACTGATGTTCAGCGTGCGGGGCACATTTTTCATCAGTAACCGCAGGCACGGATGGACAGGAAAACTGAAAAATTGTGCCGGTGCGGTTGTGGGGCGGCGACGCAGGAGCGGTGTGCGAGATGCTGATGACACGTTCGTAGTGCACGCTTCAGCGTGCCCACAAAGTCGCCAGTTTTGCCGGCGTGCCCCGGACGCAGAAAATTTCGTTTTGTGTGGATAGTGTGAACTGCCGGGTTGGATGGCAGCGACGCTGGAGCGTCGGGAAGGTCGTCACACCGTAGGAGCCGTCACACCGCAGGAGCGGTGTGACGAGATGCGATGAAACCTAATTTTTGTAAGTTTTTGAATTTTTCAGGTTGAATTTGATATGGTAAACCAACAGGCCGAACATAAGGGAAGAGTACCCGGGGGGCTTGAAAAAGAATCACAGGAATCCATCATCCGCAGGGCACAGGATGGCGATGAGCTGGCGTACAAGGAACTGTATACGCGTTTCTGCCGGGTTGTCTATACATTGTCCTACCAGATGGTGGGCAACCATACGGACGCGGATGAGATCGTGCAGGAGACTTTTATCCGGGTCTTTAAAAATTTGCACCGGCTGCGCAACAGCAATTCGTTTACCTCATGGTTATACCAGATCACGATAAACCTGAGTATCGATTATCGCAAGGCGCGCACGCGCCGGCGCATGTTGCCGCTGGATGATAACCCGGACAGCTTTTCCATGTACGAGCTTGCGACCAGTAAGCGGGTGCGCAATCCCGGGCAGATTCTGGCCAACAAGGAGCTTCTGAAACAAATCAATGAGTGTATCGATGATCTGCCTGCACAGCAGAAGGCGGTGATCATCATGCACGAGGTCGAAGGCTTGTCGAAAAAGGTGATTTCTGAAATTCTCAACTGTTCACTTGTCACGGTTCGCACCAATTTACACCATGCCCGAAAAAAGATGCGCAAGGTTTTGTCCCGATATATTGAAGATTAGGAGATTTTACGATGGAATGTCATGAGATGCGAAAATATATCCCGGATTACATCGATTGTGAGCTGCCGCTCTCGCTCAAACAGCTCGTCGATGAACATACTGCTGAGTGCCTCGAGTGCCGCAATGAAATAACGGCTTACCAAAAAACCCGCACACTGCTGCAGTTGCGCAGTGTACCTGATCCCGGTGACAGCTACTGGGAAACGACCTGGGAGGCGATCAAAAAACAGGTGCCGGCCCGTGTTGTTGCCCTTGCAGAGCCGGGACAGGCGCCTGCTGTCTCTGAAAGCCATGAACCCGTCTGGATGCGTACCCTGTCGTGGATTGCTGGTGTTGCAGCTGTTCTGCTGCTTTCTGTTTCCGCGTGGAACTGGTACCATTCTTACAGCACCCGCAATGTGGAAGTCTTCGAATCCCGGATCGTGCTGGAACCGGAATGGGGTACGGCCATCGATGGGGCGCAGTTTATTTCCCAGGTTAATCCCGGGCACCCTGAAGCCCAGTTTGCCGCGTGGAGCCGTGCTGCTCTCGGCAGCGTGGAACCGATCGCTGCAGGCGCGGCCCTGATGCGCGTGGAGGCGTTCTCTGAATGAGCCGTTTGTATCGGTTGTTTCTTCCACTTCTTTTCCTTTTTTCCTGCCAGAAAAACGACGACGGCATTCTGCTGACCTTTAAATATCAGCCCGGTCAGCAGTATCGCTACCTGATGACCGATGAGGTCGAGAAGGAGGTCGCCGTTGCCGGGGAAGATACGGTAACCATCGGGCGCAGTGCTCAGCAGAGCATGCTCATCCGCGTCGTCGATCAGGATTCCAGCACCGGGTATTATACCATCGAAGTTGAGATGACCGTGGTCGCGGACAGCATCTACTATCCGGAAAACTATCCCCAACACAAACGCAAGAAAAACGCGCTGGGCAAACGCTCGGTTTATACACTGGTCATGGATGAAGCCGGCGAGCTGCACGACGTTCGTGGAGAAAATGAGCGCAGGCGAATTTATTACGAAGAAAACTACAAACACAACCGCCCTGTCTTTCCGAGAAAAAAAATTTCCCCGGGGTATGAATGGAAAAAAAACGTCTTCATCGATATCGGTGAGGATGAACCGTTGTGTGCGAAAACCACCTATCGTTTTGAAGGATTCGAGACGGTACAGAATATCCGCAGCGCAGTAATCTCTTTTTCCAGTATTCTCGAGTACGACTGGGACCTGACGTCCACGCCGTACAACACGCACGGATACAAAAGCTGGAAATACCAAAACAAAAGCACCAGTGAAGGAACGATATACTTCTCACCAGAGTTGGGTATCATGGTGCACAAAAAGAATCTGCTCACATTCAGCTCGTTCAGCGATATCCTCGACAAAGACGGTAAACGCATGCAAAAAGCCAGTCAGACCGTAGATATCGAAACCACGCGTCTGCTGCCCGAGACGGATGAGCTCAGTGAACAGTAGGAAACCTGATGCTGTTTGACTGGTATCAGAGCAGTTCTTGCAATTTTTTCATATACTGTATCCGTGTTTTGTTTGCATCCCGAAAGATTTCGCAGTAGATTTCATTTTTTATCCCGATTTTTTCCAATTCACCGTTTCGCGCAGGAAAAAACGGGATGACTGAAAAATTCCGTACCGTGATGGCTCTCTTTGGAATACCTTTGCAGGAGAGATGAATTTTTCAGGTTATGACCACCTGTTCCTGCTTTGGGAAAACAGGTACACTGCTGCGGCCAGCCGCCTGAATCCTGTTCGTTGCACACACCCACTATTACTTGACATTGTCATCAGGTCCTGAACTTCATGCGCACGATTTCAGCCTTCCTTTTTCCGAGCCCGGCATTTGCACAAAACCGGAGATGGTACGCTCCAGCGGTTGCGCTGTGTCTCTTTGTCGTCACTGCAGGCGCCGCCCGCGCACAGAATGTTGAGGCCGGTAAACGTGCATTTTTTAAAGGTAACTACGATCAGGCGATTACTTCCCTGACCAGCCCACGGCCTTCGGTTCTGTCGTTGCTCTGGCTTTCGCGCACATACCAGGCAAAAGGTGAGCTGAAAATGGCGGCAAAGGTGCTCACAAGTGTGAGCAACTGGGCGGAGTTTGCACCTCTGCTGAACCGGATGGGAGAGGTCGAGCTGGCCCTGGGGAATTACGACAAAGCACGTACGTTTTTCACCCGAGCTCTGGCAAAGAGCCGGAATCTGCTCGACGCGACGCTCAATCTCGCGGAGCTGGATGCGCTTTTCGGCAGAAAGGAAAATGTCCGCCGTTCCGCGCAACAGGTGATCGAGCTGTTCCGGGAGACACCCTATCCTGATGCCCGGCTGACCTACCTTACTGCGCGAGCCTGCGTTCTCGTCAATCGTATCGATGATGCCAACGATCTGTTCTTCGATGCTGTGAAGCTCAAGCCTGAAGACTGGCGGTTTTATATCGCTTGGGGCAATCTTTTTCTGGATAAATACAATGCGGAAGAAGCGATCTCCATCTTCGAAGACGCCTTGCGGCAAAACAAAAATGCAGTTGCTGCGCATCTCGGTCTGGCGCGTGCTTATGCCCGGAAAGATATGGGCCGTGCTCTGGCGATCATCGAAAAACTGCTGGATGATTATGAGAAAAACCCCGAGGTGCTGATTGCCGCGGCCCGGTTGTTTTCCATGACCGAAAGTCTCGATTCTGCCCGGGAGACGATAGAACGGGCCATCAAAATCGTGCCCGGCAATTTGCACGCGCTGACCGTTGCAGCCGAAATCGCCCTGCTGCAAAAGGATGATGGCCGTTTTCGCAGGATCGAGGGCAAGATCATGAAGATCAACCCGGCCTTCAGCACGGTGTACACGCGGGCCGGAGAAACCCTGGCCCGCCGCTATCTGTTTCGGGAAGCGATCGGATATTTTGAAAAGGCCGTGCGATTGAACCCTGATGATGCCGCAGCCCTTTCCGGCCTGGGGACAGCCCGTTCGCGTCTGGCCATGCTGGAGCCTGCGCGCCAGGCGTTGGAAAAAGCCTTTGCTCTCGACCCCTATAACCTGTACACCGGCAATCTGCTCAAACTTTTCGACAGTTATGTCGATTACGACACCATCCAGACCGAGCATTTTCTCATTCGTCTGCACAAGAGCGACCGTGATGTTATCGGCCCTTATGCTGCGGAGCTGGCTGAAAAAGCCTGGCAAGCCATCGTCCCGCGCTATGGGTTGCAGATGCAGCAAAAGGTAACGCTGGAAATTTTCCCGAAGCATGACGATTTTGCTGTTCGTTGTTTTGGCCTGCCGGGTGCTGAATATTTTCTCGGCATTTGTTTTGGCCCGCTGATCACGATGAATTCTCCGCGTGCACGGCCGTTCGGAACTTTTAACTGGATGGAAACCCTGTGGCACGAATTCGCTCATGTCGTGCATCTGACTCTGACCAACAACCGTGTGCCGCGTTGGCTGGCAGAAGGAATTTCCGTTTATGAAGCCACGCGCGCGAACCCGGCCTGGGCAATGAACCACCAGGTGATGATGATCGAAGCGCTGCAGAAAGATGAACTCATCCCTTTGCTGGAGCTGGACCGCAATTTCACCGGCGATCCGCGGCGGGTGACGTTCTCCTACTATCAGTCTTCCCTGATCACTGAATATGTCGTGGAACACTATGGCATGCAGGCCCTGATCGCTCTTCTGCAGCAATTTCGTCAGGACCGGGATACGCAGGAAGCGCTAAAGCGAGTACTCAATCTTGATGCGGAAAAGTTTGACAACCGTTTCTCCCGTTATCTGCGCTCCAGGTTTCTGCCCGAATCTGTTGTGCTCAACTTTGACTCTAAAGATATCCCTGAGCAGCCCGAAGAGCAGAGCGCTTATTTCCGCCGCCGTATCGCTGCTGAACCGGCGGATTTTTATGCAACCCTGCGTTTGGGGATCATGCTGATCGATGACGACCAGCTCGACGAGGGCATCCGGCTGCTGGAAAGAGCCGCGCAGTTGTATCCGGACTACCGGGAACAGGACAATCCCTGGCGCGCTCTGGCGCGTGCCTATGCCCGCAAAGGTGATGACCGCCGATCAGCGCTCATGCTGCGCGAGGTGCTGAAACGCGACGCCAAGAGCGATGCCGCCGCCCTCAAACTGGAAGAACTGGCGCGCAAACTCGGTGAACCCGAATGGCAGGAACAGGCTCTGCTCGTTTCCATGCAGATCAACCCATACCGGGCAGAGCTCCATCGCAGGCTGGGAGACCTTTATCTGCAAAAAAATGAACCAGCGGCTGCCCTGCGCGAATACCGTATCGAACTGGCTCTTAACCCAACAGACAAGGCGGGTGTGCATTGCCGGATAGCTGATGCCGCCTTGCGCCTCGGCAGGAAAGAGCAGGCCCGGCGGCATGCACTCAAGGCGCTGGAAATCGCTCCGATGTTTACCCGCGCACAGGATATTCTCCTGCGTACAGCACGCTGATGATCGGTCTGGTGAAGACGATGATATTGCAAAACACTAACACCGGCGGATGGATCGTTTGAACGTGCCGATAGACATTTTGCAAGGAATTCTGAAATAAATGATCTTTTCAAAACGACATCTCGCTCTCATGCTCTGCGGCGTTTCTCTGCTGCTGGCGGTTCAGGCGCCGGCGCAGTCTAAAACCCGCTATCTGAATCTGAAAGATACGTTTACCTTTGTCCGCATCAAATGGCTGCCCAAACGCGATGTTTACGGCATCCCGTATTACCAGCATCCTGTGCCGCCCTGGGCGCATGATTATCCTGTTGCTGAGCGCAACATGTATCAGATCATCGATTATTTTACAGATATCAACAGCACAGGCGAGCCCCTCGTTCTCACCCTGAAGGATGAGGATATCTACGATTTTCCCATCATCTATATCTGCGAAATCGGTGTGTGGGAGCCGGATGAAGATGAAACGAAGCGGCTGCGTGAATATCTGCAGCGGGGCGGATTCATGATCGTCGATGATTTCCGCAGCAGGCCTGAGCTGGCCAATTTCATCAGCCAGATGAAAAAGATCGTTCCGGAATATACGTACCGCAAGCTGGATGAGCGACATCCGCTGTTCAACTGTTATTTTCAAATCAAAAAATTGCCGAGGATGAGCTCCCCTTATGTCCGGGATGGGTATTTTCCGGTTTACTACGGCTGGTTTGACCCTGAAGGCCGGATGGCTGCCATAGTCAACTACAACAACGATGTCGGCGACGGCTGGGAGTGGCCGGATGATCTGACCTCTTTTTCCCGCGAGGCTTTTCAGCTCGGCATCAATTATATCATTTATTCCATGACCCACTGAACGATGAAACGACGCATCAGACAGGTAGTACTCATTTTCGCGCTGGCTTCCCTGGCAGGCACCACTCTGCGCGCACAGGAAGTTTCACCGGATTATTTCACCTTTGTGCGTGTCAAGTACAGCATGGGGGATTATGCCCTTGGCTTCATGATGCGCTACGGCGGCATTGAGAGCTGGCAGGTGGACTATCCCAGTGCTGAAGAGCATCTGCTGCGCGCTCTCCGGCATACGACACGACTCCCTGTCGCTGAGAATGCTGTATCCCTGTCCCTCACAGATGAGGCGCTTTTCGACTATGCCTTTGCCTACATCGTTGAAGTCGGTTTTCTGCAGATGAAAGATGAGGAAGCCAAACAATTGCGCGAATGGCTGTTGCGCGGCGGCTTCCTGATGATCGATGATTTTCACGGCCAGAGGGAGTGGCAGAACTTCGTCACCGAGTTTGCAAAAGTGTTCCCGGAGCGGCAGATTATCGACATCCCGCCGTCGCACCCGCTCTTTCATTGTTATTATGATTTTGATTCCTTTCCCCAGGTGCCGGGGCTGGCCAGTCTTTATGTCGGCATGACCTATGAAAAGGGCGGCCGCATTCCTCATTGCCGCGGCATTTTCGACGACGATGGCAGACTGATGGTGCTGATCAATCACAACGTCGATCTCGGCGATAGCTGGGAGCATGCGGATGATTATAAATATGACGCAAAATATTCCCGCCTCGGCTACAAACTGGGCATCAACTATATCATTTATGCGCTGACTCACTGAACACAACGGAATATTCAGGAAGGATACCATGCAAGAAACGCGAGAAGCAGACGCTCTGACAGACGACCAGATCATCGAAAAGCTGCAGACCGGGAAAAAAGCCATCGTCAAGGAGCTGCGCAAGATCATCATCGGACAGGATCAGGTGATCGAAGAAGTGATGATCGCCCTGTTTACCGGCGGCCACTGTCTGATCACCGGCGTGCCCGGGCTGGCCAAAACGCTGCTGGTGCGCACTCTTTCACGCATTCTCGATCTGAAATTCAAACGCATACAGTTCACACCGGATCTGATGCCGGCAGATATCACCGGGATCGATGTTATCGAAGAAGACCGGTCCACGGGTAAGCGGGTGATGAAATTCATCCCCGGCCCGCTGTTTGCCAATATCATCCTTGCCGACGAAATCAACCGTACTCCGCCGAAAACCCAATCAGCCCTGCTCGAAGCCATGCAGGAGCACCGCGTCACCACCGGCGGCAAAACCTATCTGCTCGAACAGCCGTTTTTTGTGCTCGCCACCCAGAACCCGATCGAGCTCGAAGGTACCTATCCCTTGCCCGAAGCACAGCTCGACCGTTTCATGTTCAATGTCGTGATGGATTACTTGCCCGAGGACGAGGAGGTGAAAGTCGTCACCAGCACGACCTCGAACTACGGCCCGGATTTGTCCCGCATCGTGACCGGAAAAGATATCATCGAGTTTCACCGCCTGATCCGGAATGTACCTGTAGCAGAAGATGTCGCACGCTATGCCGTACGGCTGGTAGCGGCGAGCAGGCCGACGTCAGAAACAGCGCCGGATTTCGTCAAAAAATGGGTGAGCTGGGGCGCCGGACTGCGCGCGTCGCAGTACATCATTCTTGGCAGCAAAGCGCGCGCTTTGATGCAGGGGCGCTTCAACGTTTCGCTGGTCGATATCCAGGCCCTGGCGCGGCCTGTACTGCGCCACCGCATCCTGACGAACTTCTATGCTGAATCGGAAAAGATCAAATCCGAACATATTATCGACAAGCTGTTGGAGACGATCCCCAAGCCCAGGGGCGTCGCCTGAAAAGCGCGGTACAGAGGAATGAAGCAGCTCCGGGCCGAGGAAAGAACCGAAGCAGCGGTATCCGGTCCGGCTTGAGGAGGCATGATCACACTATTTCAAAGCTTGTTCGGCAAAAATTTGAGAGTTTCAGAGTAACCACAGAAATCAAACCGGCCATGAACGAAACGTTGCGCTTTATCGACCCGAATATTCTCGCTTCCATCACCAGTATGGAGCTGCGCGCCCGTGCAGTCGTTGAGGGTTTCCTCTCCGGGTTGCATAAAAGCCCGTTCAAAGGCTTCAGTGTCGAGTTTGCGGAATACCGTCTGTACACGCCCGGCGATGATCCGCGTCACATCGACTGGAAGGTTTACGCGCGCACGGACCGGTTTTATGTCAAGGAGTTCGAGGAAGAGACCAATCTGGCCTGCCATCTGCTGCTCGATTTATCCCGCTCCATGACCTACTCATCCGGAGGACTGAGCAAGCTGGATTATGCCGGCTATCTCGCTGCTTCCCTTGCCTATCTCATGGCGCGCCAGCGCGATGCTGTTGGTTTGTTCACTTTTGGCGATGAGATCGTCGATTATGTACCGGCTAAAGTGCGTACCGGCCATCTGCACACAGTCTTGAATACTCTTTCTGCAATACAGCCGGTGCAGCGCACAGACCTTGGCAAGCCTCTGCATACGCTGGCCGAAGCGCTGCAGAAAAAAGGCATGCTGATTCTCATCTCCGATCTGCTCGACGATCCGGAAAAGATCATCGAGTCGCTTGAGCATTTTCGTTTTCTCGGACATGATGTGCTGGTTTTTCATGTGCTGGACCCGGCTGAACTGACGTTCCCCTTTCATTCCACGACGCGTTTTGTCGGTCTTGAAGATGAAGGCTCGCTCATGGCTGTTCCGGAAAATGTGCGCGCAGCCTATCTGGAACGGTTGAAAGCGCATATCGAGCGCCTGCGCTCTGGTTGCGGTGTCAATCATATCGACTACACGGTTCTGGATACCTCAAAACCACTGGATTTTGCTCTGCAGGCATGGCTTGCGACCCGGGCAGGAAAGATGTAAAGCAACGATATGGATTTTATCAACCCGACATTTCTCGGCATTGCAGCGATCGGTGCAACCCTGCCGATCCTGATCCATCTCATCTGGCGCAACAAGACAGTGCGGATAGATTTTGCTGCCATGCGTTTTTTGCTCAACCAGCACAAGCCGATGACACGCTGGCTGCGTTTGAAGCAGTTGCTGTTACTGCTGCTGCGCGTGCTGGCTCTGGGCATGCTGGGTTTTGCTTTTGCGCGCCCGTGGCTGCCCTCGCGTTCCGATATGGTGCTGTGGAAAAAAGGCAACCGTGAAGTCGGCATCATTTATGATGTCAGCGCCAGCATGCGTGCCGGAAATAATCGTTCCGGCAGCGTCCGCGCTTTGCGCTCCGTTCTTTCAGGCATGAAAAACGGCGATCTGGTTTCCGTCTATCTCAATGGCGCTCCGGAGCCGCTGCTCATCGATCGCGAGCCCTGGTCTGCAGACCTGCTGCGCGATATCGTCTCCCGGGCGAAGCCGACGCAACGTTCCGGCAATCTCATCGCCGGGCTGCGCCTGCTCGACGATCAGCTCGTCACCTCTGAGCTGGCACAGCGGGAAATTTATATCATCTCTGATTTTCAAAAAAACAACTGGCCGGTGGAAAACCTGACCATCGAACTCAACAGTAAAGCCAGCCTGCATCTGCTGCCAGTGCGTGAAGAACCGTGGAAGAATGTTGCCATCACAGGCATTGCCCTGCCGCAACGCAACAGCCGCACCTGGAGCTGCCGCATCCGCAACGACAGCCCGGAGGATATCCGGCGCGCCACCATCAGCCTGTATGTCGATGGCAGGCGCGCGGCCAGAAAGCAGCTCGTTTTTGAGCCGGACGAAACCACCAGACTGGTGCGGTTCAGCGGTATCAGCATGCGGCCGGGGCAGAACCAGACCGGTTACTTCTCCATCACCGCACCGGGTGATGAATTTGAGCCGGATGATAAACGCTATTTCGTCCTGCACCGCGATCGTTCGGTATCCGTACTGCTGGTCAACGGGGAAAAAAGCGCCGGCGCCGGTGATGAACTTTTTTTTGCACGGCGCGCCTTCGCGACCAGCAGCAGTGACTTTCGCCTGCAGGAAACAACGCCCGAAACCGTGCAGCCGGCACGTTTCCGGGCCTATGATGTGGTGATTCTGGCCAATGTCAAGGGCATGAACAGCAGGAAAATGAATGCTCTGCGCGCCTTTGTTGAAAATGGCGGCGGGCTGTTCATCGCACCGGGCGATCGTGTCGATGCAGCATTGTTCAACAAGTTTTTTGCCGGGCTCTCGCCGCTGCTTCTGCGCAAAAAGGCTGAAGAAAATATCGACCTGGCCCGCGGCCATGCGGTTTTGGTGCAGGATTTCAGCCACCCTGTCATCGAGACGATTTCGGCGCCCGGAAGCCCCGGCATGGGCGCGGCGCGGGTGTATCAGTACTGGCAGGGCACGGCACAGCCCGGGGCACAGGTGGTCGCTGTTCTCGATGGCGACCATGATCCGGCGCTTGCGTTTAAAAGTGTCGGCCGGGGCAAAGTGGCTCTGCTGAGTTTTCCCCTGGATGTGGAATGGTCGAATCTGCCGCTGAAACCGAGCTATCTGCCGTTGCTGCTCAGCATCAGCCAGTGGCTCAAGCCGGCCCGCGATGCTGCTGATGCTCTGCGTGTCGGCGAACCGATTTTTCTCCCGCGCGTTTCAGGCCGCAATGAACGCGTTGTGCTCACCCTGCCCGATGAGAGCACAGAGCGCATGCACGGCGGTGATGAACTCTTTACCGCGACCGAGCAGGCGGGAATCTACACCCTCCGTTTTGCTGGCAGAACGCGGCATTTTGCCGTGAATATACACCCCGGAGAAGGGCAGCCTGATTTTTTCACCCCTTCGGATTTTAATGCACTGGTGCAGACCCATGCAGAGGTGCGCGTGCAGGGCGAAGTATTGCAGGCCGGCAGCCCGGGCGGGATGGAAACAGAAAGCCGGCAGAAACTCTGGCGTATCGTGCTCATGCTGCTGATCGCTCTGCTGTTGGCAGAAGCGATTTGGGCTAATCGTGTTCCGCGCTGACAGGCGGCCAGAAGCGTCCGGCAATCCGGATGATCGCGTTCGATCGATTTTTACGGTGAATGTATGAATGAAAAGCAGGAATATCTGTACACAGCCATCCAGCACGCCCTGAAAAAGTGGCGGTTTGCCTTGCTGATGCGCGGCCTTGCGCTGACGTTGTTTGCGGCCGTGGTTTTTTTCGGGTTATTCGTACTGGCCTCGGTCTTCTGGACGGAGCTGCCGTGGCTTGTCCCTGCCGTGCTGGTCGCCGGAACAGCCGGTCTCACTTATGTCGTATTTCGCTTTATCTTGCGGCCGTGGCGCCGAAAAGTCACGGTGCAGCAGGTGGCCCGCAGCGTGGAAGAACGCAATCCGGCGCTGGAGGACAGACTGGTCACCGCGCTGCATTCGCAGCATTCCGGAGGCGGCATCAGCCGTGACTGGCTCGATCGTGTTATCGAAGATGCGCTGCAGCATGTGCGGGATATCGAGTTTGAAAAACAGTTGCCTGTCCGCGGTGATCTGTTCTGGCGCAGCCTCTTCGGTGTTGCTCTTGTGCTCCTGCTGGTGATTTTGTTCAACCGTGTCAACTGGCAGGGGCCGGTTAATCTGGTTCTGCAGTCCGGCTTTGTGCCGCCGCAGCCCTTGCCTGCGCTATACGTTCAGCCCGGCAATACAAAAGTGCGTAAGGGCGGCAGCCTCGATATCACAGCAACGGTGAAAAATATCGATGAACAGCAAGCTCTGCTCTATTTCAGTACCGATGATTCTACATGGCAGACGGCCGAGCTGGAAGCGACGGCCGGGCCGGGGAGTGATCTGCACTACCAGTTTCTCAGTGTCGAAACACCGATGCGCTATTACCTGCGCGCCGGTGATCTGATTTCCGATATCTTCGTCGTCGATGTTTATGATGCACCATCGGTGCAACGCATCGATCTGACCTATCGTTTTCCGAAGGCGACCGGGCTGCCGCGGCGTTTTGAGCGCGATGGTGGCGATATCTGGGCGCCGGCTGGCACGCGTGTGACGGTGAAAGTGCTGGTGCATAATCCTTTTGCACAAGCTCTGCTGATCGTTGGTGAGGGCAAACCGCGTGAAATGAAAATTCTCTCAGACAGCACGGCTGCAGCTTCTCTCGTGGTGCGTTCGGATGGCTTCTATCGCATACGTCTGATCAGTCCGGAGAATCTGGACAACAGGCCGGAGCCTGAGTATTTCATCCGCGCTCTGAAAAATGCTGAACCAACCGTTACCCTCAAGCGGCCGGGCAGAGATGTGAAAGCAACGATGATCGAAGAGATTCCGGTCGTCGTCGATGTCGGGGATGATTTCGGCCTGCAGAGCGTCGATCTGGCCCTGACGGTGAACAGCCGGGATGAACAGATTTTCCCTTTTGAGAACATCAGGAAAGACCGGCGCACTTCTCTCAGTTTCGATACACAGACCTTGTCCACATTGATTCAGCTCGAAGACCTGCAGGTCGAGCCTGGAGATTTTGTTTCCTATTATGTTATGGCGCGGGATGTCGCTTCACAGGAGCCGGCGTTGTCGGAAATTTTTTATATCGAAGTGATCAATTTCGAGCATATCTATCGCCAGGCGACCAGTCAGGCAGCCCAGGGCGGTGGTGGCCAGAGCTCGATGTCGTTGCCGCAGAAAGATATCATCACCGCGACGACGCGGCTTCTGCGGCGTAAAAAAGCGATACCTGCGGATGAGTATGAAGCCAACCTCGGCAATCTCGAGCAGGCTCAGGCAGATGTACGAGAGACCATCGAGCGTGTGGTTTCGCGGGCGCGCATGCGCAGCCGCTTTGTCCGCGATGCCTCCGGGCAGGTTATTCGCGAGCTGGAGATCGCAACCGAGGAGATGAAGAAAGCAGAGCCACTCATCGGAGCGGATTCTCTGCAGCAGGCGCTGGTGCACGAACGGGCCGCATATAACCGCCTTCTGCGAGCTGATGCGCTGGTTCGCGAGCGTCAGATCGTCAACACTCGCGGCAGCGGGCGCAGCGCAACTCCGCAGACGCAGGATGAACTCGCGCGCATGTTTCAGGACGAGCTCGATAATATGAAGAGCAAGTACGAAACCCTTGGGCAACAGAGCCGCGAGCAGGCACAGCAGGAAATCAACGAAGCGTTGCGCAAAATTCAGGAATTGGCCAAGAGGCAGCAGCAGCTCAACAAGCAGAATGAGTTGCTGGCGCAGCAGAATCTTTCTGAGCAGGAAAAGAAACGCCGTATCAAAAAACTGCAACGGCAGCAGGAACAGCTCAACCGGGATACACAGAACATGATGCAGCGCCTGCAGGATAGCCTGAGCAAACAGAAAGACGCATCAGCCCGCGAGGCCATGGATGAATTGCGCAAAGCCAGCAGCTCGATGAATCGTGCGACCAACCGGTTGCGGCGTGAACAAACAGAGGGTGCTCTCGCTGCCGGACGCCAGGCGCGGGAGCGGCTTCGCAAAATTGAGAAGCAGTTGCAGCGTTCGCGCAGCAATGCTCTGAAAAATGATCTCTCAAGCCTGAAGGATGAATTCGCCGGGATGGGCGAGCAGCAGAAACGCTTGCAGGAGAAAACCCGGCGCCTGCAAAAGCAGCAACGCGAAGGCGACAGATCAGACAGCCTGCGCCAGGCAGTCAACGAACTGCGCCGGCAGCAGGATGCCCTGCGCAGCAAATTACAGGCATCCCTGCAGGAGCTGCAGAAGATCACGCGCAGAGAACTGAGTGCCGGTTCTACGGCAAAAGACCGTGAGCGCGAGAAGCAGCTCGCCCGACTGCAGCGTGAAATAAAACGGCTGGGACTGGAAGGCAAAATGCGGCAGGCGAGCTCAGCGCTGCGCCAGCAGAACCTCGAAAAAGCCGGCCAGGTGCAGAAACGCATAGCCGAAGCGCTGAACAAAGCCAACCGCGAGCTGGCCTCAGCCTCTGCACAGCAAAACCTCTCGGAGGAGGAAAAGCTGGAGATGGCCCTGGACCAGACGCGTTCGATCCGGGAACAGATTGAACAGGCCCTCAACGAAAAGAGCGCCGGCAACGAACAGGGAGAGCAGAGCAGCGGCGAGGCCTCGGGTGCTGCTACCGGCCGCAGCACCCTGTCCCCGGAGCAGATCAGCCGTTTGCGTGAGGAGCTCTGGAAAAGCAAAGAAAAACTCGAAAAACTGCGCAAGATGCTGCCGGAAAACAGCAGTCTCGATAAGCAGGGGCGCCAGCTCATGAATGCACTGCAGGGAGTTTTACGTCAGAACGCCGGAGGAAGCCCGCAGCGACTCGATGAAATCGAAGCTGGTTTGCTGCAGCGTTTGCTGAAAATCGAGGCAGAATTGGCCGCGCAACTGCAGATTTTATTGAATAAGGAATCCCTGCGTACGGTGCAGGATGAGCAGATTCCTGTGCGCTATCGCGAACTGGTCGAAGAGTACTATCGCTCCATTGCCGATGAGGGGAAAAAATAGGCCCGGGAGGCAGAAGCAGGACTTCGTCGAGCAGTATTTTACGGTTATCCCGGCACATCTTGCTAGGGACAATAGGAGTGAATAAATCGGTTTAAGCGCTAATGTGAGTGATGTGGAATCAGGTTGTGAGCGCGCGACACAACCACTACTAACCAAGTTGAACCATGTTTGAACTGTTGTTTAAATACAGCCCGGTCGTGTACCAGAACGGCTCTTTCAGTTTCCGCTATCTTCCGGCAGAGAGCGTGTATTTTGTGCTCATCCTTTTGCTTTTGGCAGCGGGGCTGATTTATGCTTTTCGCCGCACGATCGCCCCGGTGGCACCCCGGCTGCGGATTTTTCTGATCTCGCTGCGTGTGCTCGTTTTTGTGCTGTTGCTGCTCATGCTGGCAGAACCCTATGTCCGCGTGACCACTGTAATCCCGAAGCGCAGCTCGGTTTTGATCCTCGTCGATAATTCAGCGAGCATGGGCTTGCGTGATGGCCCCGCAGGGATGTCACGCATCACAACGGTGCAGAAGTGGCTCGGCGATGGTTCGAACGAAGGCGTCCTCTCCCGTTTGCGTGAAAATTTCAACGTCATGCTCTACGGGTTCGGCGAAACACTGCAGCCGTTGCAATCGCCGCAAAAATTCGATGCCTCAGGGCATTTCACCAACCTTGCCGCTGCCTTGAAGTTTGCTGAGCAGCAGGTGCAGTCCCAGCGTGTTTCTGCTGTTGTTCTCGTCAGTGATGGCGTGCATGTGGTCCGGCGCGGCAGTCAGAATGACCCGGCTTTGGATGACCCGCTGCTGAACGCCGGCCTGTTGCGCCGCCGCGGTGTGCCGGTTTATACGGTTGGGGTTGGCTCGGAAATTGAAAAGGATGTTGCCCTGGCCCATGTCGCCTCCGCTCCCACGACCACGGATGAAAACGTCGATATCTCGCTGCTCATCCGCTCCAGATCAGGCAACAAAACTCCGGTCACTGTCGAAATCCGTGAAGACGGCCGGTTGGTGAAATCAGAGAAGGTTCAACTCCAGGGGGAAATCGTACGGCACAAGATGACCGTTCGGCCTACACGCAAAGGCTTTCTGCACTATGCTGCGCGCGTCATACCTTCGCAGAGCGAGCCGGTACCGGACAACAATGTCCGTTCGTTTCTGGTCAACAATGAGGAGAAAACAGGTAAAATTCTCTACATCGAGGAGCTGCATCCGTGGGATTTTAAATTTATCCGCCGTGCACTGGTGAAAGATAAAAATTTGAAATTCGTGTCCATGGTTCTCACCGGGAACGGATTTTATCGCCAGGGCGTGAGCGACCGCAATGAGCTGGCCGACGGCTTTCCGAAAACGCGTACCGAGCTGTTTAAATACGATGCACTTTTTCTTGGCAGCATTGAATCATCGGTCTTTTCCAGGCAGCAGTTGCGTCTCATCCGCGAGTTTGTCTCCGTTCGCGGCGGCGGCCTGATCATGCTTGCAGGGCCGAAATTCAGTACATCGAATTGGGAGAAAACTCCGGTTGCTGATGTCTTGCCTGTCGAGCTGTTGCCGACACCCACTCTGGACAGCGAGGGAGAAAAGCCTGTCTATCATACTCGCTTTAAACTCTCTCTGACCCCGGATGGCTATCGCTCCGAGCTGCTGCAGCTCGATATCGATCCGGAGAAGAATCGTGAATTATGGGATGAAATGCCTGAACTCATCGGCTACTATCCTGTCGGCGCGGCCAGGCCGGGGGCGACGGTGCTGGCAACGCATCCCCTGGGGCACAAAAATGATCCGAAAATTATCATGGCCTGGCAGCGCTATGGCCGGGGCAACAGCATGATCATGGCGTCTTCCTCGAGCTGGCGCTGGCGCATGCAACTGCCGTCCACGGATAATCGCCACGCGCGCATCTGGCGGCAGATCGCCCGCTGGCTCGCGTTCAGCGCCCCGCAGCAAATCGCTGTTTCGCTGGATACTGATGTCTATACGCCGGGCGAGAAAGTGCCGATCTACATCGCGGTGCGCGACAGCAGTTTTCGTGATGTCGAGAAGGCACAGGTTTCGGTGCAGATCACCGTTCCGGGGACTGACTTCAGTCATTCAAACCAGGGCGGGGGAGACCCACCAGTGGGAGCGATGCAGACGCTCACCGCACGCCCTGATCTCGAAAATCCCGGTACCTGGCGTGCCGAGTTCACGCCGCAGCAGGAAGGCCTGTACCAGATCGAAGTGCTGGCCCACACGCCCTCGGGCGCATTCCTCGGCCATGATGCCGCAGCTTTTCTGGTCAATCCCAATACTGCTGAGTTCCGCCGTCCGGACATCAACGAAGCGTTTTTGCGCAGAGTGGCAGAAGTGACGGGCGGGCGCTATCAACCCGTGAGCGCAGCCGCGGACCTCGCCGATGCCCTGAGCGTGGCCAAGACGAACTATTCCCGCACTGAGGAGCGCGATGTGCAGGATGCCCCATTTTTGTATGGATTGATCGCTCTGCTGCTGGCAGTCGAGTGGGCGGTGCGGCGCGCGAGGGGGTTGTCATGAAGGGAAAATGGTTCTCCAAAATCGCATTCTTTGCCCTGGCGTTTTTCATGCCTGCTTTCGCCCGGGCAGAGAAAAAAGTGGTCATCATCGCCGGCCTTGGCGGCGAAGAAGTCTTTCAGAAACGTTTTGCTGCGGAGAGCGAACAGTTATACCGGGTACTGCAGTCGCAGTTCGGTTACAAGCCGGAAGACCTGATCCTGCTGGCCTCGCCATCAGACTCTCTGGCTGTCCCGGCCCGGGCAAATGATGCCACAACCATTCGTTCGGTTTTCAAAAAACTGGCATCCGAGCTCGGTGAGGACAGCGAGTTGCTGGTTTTTCTCATCGGTCATGGCTCTTTTGACGGCGAATGGGCGCGTTTTAATATCCCGGGTCCCGATCTCCGTGATGTGGATTTTGCAGCAATGCTCGATCGTCTGCAGGTTTCGAAACTGCTGTTTGTCAACAGCAGCAGCGCCAGCGGACCGTTTGTAGAAAAATTGAGTCGTAATGGCCGTATCCTGATCACAGCGACGCGCAACGGCATCGAGCGTAACGCCACGCATTTTTTCAGCCATCTGCTCGCCACCCTCGAACACGCTTCTGAAGCTGACCTCAATAAGGACGGCCTGCTTTCCACAACAGAGCTTTTTATCAATACCCGTGATAGACTGGTGAAGTACTATTCCGAGCAGGGAATTTTGCGTCCGGAGCATCCCCTGCTGGAGGATGACGGTGATGGTGAAGGTACGGAAACGCCGGATATCCTCAAGGGGGACGGCGCAGTGGCCAGCCGTTTTTTCCTGCAACAAAACCGCCGGGGTGAGCGAATTGCAGCCGGCAGCGCTGGCAACAAACCGGTGCAAGTGAGTGCGGCGCAGAAAAAAATACTTGCCCGGGTCGAAAAACTGCAATCCCGCAAAAGCACCATGCCGGAAGACCAATACTACCGCGAGTTCGAACGCCTGATGCTCGAGCTTGCCCGCCTGAACAGTCAGCAGAAAAAGTAGGACCGCCCCCCGCCGTACCGCGACATTTATGTCGCGTCTCGGCCCTCGGTGCTCAAGCAGCCTGTATTTATGGAAAGAATTGTACTTCGCGACATGAATGTCACGGTACAGCCTGGTTTTGACAGGAGCATAGACCGTCCTTGCAGTGCTTCTTGACTTTCTCCTCCGGCCGGAATATATTCCCTTTCCCCAAAATAAAAAGCTCTGGTTTCCCTACTAATCACCATGAATCCGGAAGGAAGAAAGATGGAAGTAAAGAGTTTGCTGAAATACATACACGTCCTGTCTGTCATCGCTGCTGCAGGGAGCATGTTCGTACATTATATGATCCATTTGAAAAGACGAAACGGCGATGATAAATTCGATGCTGCGGCACTCATGATCGCGACCAAAATTGAATTTCCTTCTCTGCTGCTCGCCTTTCTCACCGGGCTTGGGATCGTCCTGTACAAAACCGCGTGGTTTCAAATCGGTTCTATCCACGCCAAGATCACGCTGGTCATCCTGCTCTTCGGTCCGGCGCATATGATCGCAGCACGGGAGAAAAAGATCGCTGCTGGCGAGGGAGAGCGCAGCGTGCATGTCGGGAAAATCCATACCTTTTTTCTCGTCGAGCTCGCCATGCTGCTGGCGATCATCTATCTGATTATTTTCAAACCGTTCTGATTGTCCCGTCGCCGTGCAATGGAGAAAGCCGCTGCCGGATTCCGGCAGCGGCTTTTTTTGACCTTTCCTCAAATCGTGAGGGTTTATTGCAATAATAGGCAACCGGTACGGGTGCCCATGTTGTACCGCGACATTCATGTCGCGTGGTACGGACGCCAATACATTAAACCCGTGCCAAAACCCGACCCGGTAGGGGCGACCCGCGGGTCGCTCCCACACCCGTGGGCCCCAACAAATAAACCCAGGCCAGAACCCCAATTCATCGGTTCCATCCTGGCCGAATTTGAATCCGAGATCACCATACGGATAAACGGAAAAATAAATATCGGGGGGCAAAATTCCGTAGGGGTTCAAAATTTGTAGGGGTTCAAAATTTTGAACCCCTACCACAACGCCGATGACAAAATAAATACCAAAAAAACATCCCCACATCCTTTCCGGTTATGGCGATAATTTTCAGCCTGAAACGATCTCCAGCTTCGGATACTGCCGCCATTTGCCGCGGGTGAAATCCGGAAAGGGCATGGGCTGGCTGCCGTTGGCCACAGAACGTTCCGTCAGTTCAGATACAGCGCTCAGGGCCGCGGCGTCGTACACGTTCATGTCCAGCGGCTGACCGTTGCGCAGACACTGGATCAGGCGATAGTCCTCGAGGTAATCCATGCCGCCGTGACCTGCTCCACGGGCTTTTTCGCTGATGCTGCGCCATAGTGGATGATCGAACTCATCGATGAGGTCTTCCATCGGCTGCCATTGGTGCGCCGGGCTTTTGCCTTCAATGTGTGCCCGGTGGGGATACCCTTGAAAAAGGCCTTTGGTGCCCTGCACCATGTTGATGCGGCTGTACGGCCGCGGCAGGTTGGTGTCATGGCTGAGAAAAATCGTGCGGCCGTTGGCGGTCTTGATCAGACTGGTGTTGACATCACCGAGCACGTATTTTTCCTGCCGCTCTTTGGAGCCGGGCGGAAAATGGTCGCGCACATACTCCTGCAGACCGCGCGAGGGACTGCTCATGGAGACGAGATAGTCGAACCTGTCGCCGCGGTTGATATCCATACACTGGGCCACCGGGCCGAGGCCGTGGGTAGGGTACAGGTTGCCGTTGCGCGTTTTCGAGTGCTCGCGTCGCCACAGGCCCTCGCCGTTATAGTCAAACTTCACGGCGCGCAGATCGTGCAGATAGCCGCATTCGGCATGCAGAATTTCGCCTAAAACGCCCTGCCGTACCATGTTGAATACCATCATCTCGGCGCGGCCGTAGTTGCAGTTTTCCATCATCACACAGTGTTTCCGGTACTTCTCGGCTGTTTCAACCAGCTCCCAGCACTCCTCGATCGTCAGGGCAGCGGGGACTTCGGTTGCTGCATGTTTGCCGTTTTTCATAGCGGCAACGCAAATGGGTACGTGCCAGCGCCATGGCGTTGCGTTATAAACCAGATCGAGCTCCTGCTCTTCACACATGCGGATAAAATCTCTCTCGCCTCGTGTGTATCCCGCCGGCTCCGGCTGTCCGGCTTCCACAACCCAGCTCTGGATGCGTGCGACTTTTTCCGCCACGATATCGCATACCGCCCGGATCTCCACACCCTCGATGCGCAGCAGATTGCGCACATGTGCCGAACCCATGCCTCCGACGCCGACAAAGCCGATGCGCACTCTCTCCATTGGTGGTGCTTTGAAAAAATCATCCGGTGCCGGCCCGATGTTGCCGACCAGTTCATAGCCCGGGGTATGGCAGCCCATTTCGCTGAGGAGAAAAGCAGCGGCACCTGCCGTTGCCCCCATTTTGATAAAATCACGGCGGTTGAGTTCTGATTTTTTTTCCTCATTGCTGCTCATGGCCACCTCGCTTGCACAGTATGTGATTTGTACGCTTGAAAAGTTACGTGCACTGCCTGTTTCCGGGCGCAGTATGGCAGGGTGCTCTGCGTGCTGCGCTGCGCGGGGCAGTGTTTCAGTCTTTGTGCCCGTTCCGGGCTGCCTGTTCGAGATCGCTCAGGAAATGCTCCATGGTGCGTGCCATGGACTCGACGATCGGTTCGGCCAGGGTGTGCAGAAACTG
>WFTM01000089.1 GCA_015485525.1 Candidatus Zhuqueibacterota bacterium
GGGGCAGTGACGATCCGGCCTATCGCCGGCTCGGAATAGCTTACGCCGGGAGCAAGAATACGGGCATATGCTGCCAGTTCGCCACCTTGGCTTCTGGAGGGTATATATCCTGAAAGATGCCAGGCCTGTTGATCTTTTTTGTCCAGGTCTGAGTATGGACAGTTTTGCTCGACGATGAAAACCTGCTGTCTGATGTACATGATTTCGTACAATTCATCGACTGACAGCTCCTGAAAACGTTTCAGGAACCAGGTGAGATTCTGTCGTTCGGCCATGTTCTGCTTTCCTCGGTAGTTATTTCTTCGCTGTCTTTGCGCGCAGTGCAGATTTGTGAATGAGTCTGAAAAGGTGGCGAAGGGCCCGTTACTGTTATTCAAAATACAGGATCGATTCCATGAAAAGAATATTTTTTCTTTTTTGCCAGAGTTATTCACAGAGCCTTACTCAGATTCCGCTTCCGTCATTCCGGCCAAGCGAAGCGTAGTGCCGGAATCTCACCATTTCGGGTACGTGTCAGAGTCAGGGAGATTCCGGTCTTCCTCTGCGCGGAAACCGGAATGACAGCACTGGTGCAGGCACGTGCTGTTGTCAGGTGGTCTGATTGAAAAGATGCAACCGTGCTGAGTTAAGTGGATAACCAGAGTGTATTTCTATCAACCCAATTAAAATCAATGTGCTCAGTAAACTCTCTCAGGCTGGATGAAAAGGTGCAGCCCTGATGTGTTAAGAGAATAACCAGACAAGAAAAGTTACACTATGCTTCTAAAAAAAATTTGGATTTTCCCGGTCATGCTCGCCTCATTTCTTCTGCCTGAATTTTTGGCAGCTCAGACCACTGCTCTGATCATCCGGCAGAGAAACGTGGAAATACGATATGACATGTCTGATACCCTGGCGCTGCCTGCGGCACCGACATCGGATATCGTTGCCCTGCGCGCCTTGCTTCCCGAGATGCCCCTTGCCGAGCTCATCGGTCTGGCTGAAAAGCGCGGTCTGGAAGTGAGCGTCAATAACAGTGAAGCCATTTTTGCCGATGAGCAGTTTCGCCTTGATATGCAGGCGCCTTTCGGGCATACGAGCCTGATTTTCACGCGTACGGACAGTGTTCTGTATAACGTGCTCTGGCAGCAGAAACGCTATACAGCTCAGTCGATAACAAAACGGCGTAAACTGCGGCAGAACGTCAGTGGCGGACTGGATAGTCTGCGCAAACTGGTCGAAGAACTGCACAGCAGTGACATGCAGCCGGAAGGACAGCCAGGCCTGCACTCCACCAGGCGTGACAGCACTGCCGGTTACCTCCGGATGCAGGAGGTGCGGCAGGTCAATGGTTTTTCCTGCACTCGTTTTGAGAAAAACAGCCCCGGCATGCAGCACACCGTTTGGGCGACACAGGACGTCCCCGGTCTGACTCAGGACCTGCACCAGGCAGCAGATCGTTTCAGCGTTGTGTTCAAAACGGGAGCCGGGAAAACAGTGGAAGCAACGTTTCGTCATGACTGGCCTGATTGGCTGCCGGTGCGTACGGTTGCTCTGCAAACCCAACCATCCGGCCAGGTCATTCTGATGCTTGAAGATGTTCTCAGCATCAGCAATTCTCTGGTAGCAGATTCGGTGTTTGTTGTCCCGGCATACTTCAGGGAAGCGAGTTTTTTCGATTTGCTCAACACCAATATGGGGAAATGAGCTGTCCCAGATACCGTCCGGGTATCCAGTTCACTCAGCAAACCGGGCGGGCTCGGCTCAGCTACCGGCATGTGTCATTCCGGCCAGGCGAAGCGCCGTGCCGGAATCTCATTTTTTCGGGCACGTGCCTGTGTCTGGGGGATTCCGGTCTTCCCCTGCGGGGAAACCGGAATGACGGTTCTGGGGTAGGCATGTGCTGCTGTCACGCGATCTGGTCGAAAAATGCAACCGTGCTGAGTTAAGTGGATAACCAGTCAGATACCGGGGCATGGCGCGGCTTTTTTGCAAAGGGTCGTTGTGTTGAATTTTCTACAAATAAATGGTAATCCCTGTCTTTTTTGCTTGTCTGTTCATAAAGAATTTACTATCATCCCATCCTATAAATAACATGTTTTTTCAAGAGAAAAAGGGATGTATGATGAACGCAAAATGGTTTAAGCTTCTGGTCGTCTCTATCGTTTTGTTGGGCTGCAATCAGAATAACGAAGTTAGCGAAATAGCAGGCAAGGAGTACGGCAATCCCCTTGAGCTGAAGGAAACGGTAAAGGTCTCCGCGTTGTTGGCAACCCCGGATGTTTATCTCGGCAAGAAAGTACAGGTCGAGGGTAAAATCCTCGATGTGTGTAAAATGCGCGGCTGCTGGATTGAGATCGCCGGTGATGAACCGTACCAGAAAATCAAGGTTAAAGTCGATGATGGCGTCATCGTGTTTCCGATGGATGCCAAAGGCAAAACGGCTCGTGCTGAAGGTGAGTTGTACAAGGTTGAGCTGACAGTGGAAGAAGCACGCAAGTATATGCAGCACCGGGCGGAAGAATACGGCGAGAAATTCGACCCGGAGACGGTGACAGAGCCAATGGTTTTCTACCAGATCAAGGGCAGTGGCGCTGTGGTTATGAATTGATTTTTTGTTTGCCCAAATAATGAGTGGCAAAACGAGTCCTCATCCCGGTTCTGCAAAAAGGGTCTGTGGATTGGGATGACTATTGGGGCGTAAACCGGCATCCGAGCCGAGGGTGTTCCGGTAACGATGGATCGCCAGAGATGATTGGCCAGCTCACATGTATTGTGTCTGGCCATTTTGTTGTTGGCCCCAATACTGTTGTCGTTGTCTGAATTCATGGTAAAATGGGATGTCTCTGTCAGGACAGAGTATTCGATTCGAGTTGCAAGGACAGTTATGAAGAAAAAAATGAAGTGGCGCAAATGGAACAATATACTGCATCGTGATCTCGGGTATCTGGCTTTTGGGCTGACTGTGGTTTATGCCATCTCTGGATTGGCTGTCAACCACATGCACGACTGGAACCCGAACTATAAGGTTGTTCGTACTTCTGTTATGCTCGGCCCTGTTGCTGATGATGCAGCGCAGGTTACTCTTGGCCAGGCTTCTGAACTCGCAAAAAAAATAGATCCCGAAGCAGCGGTCAAAAGTATTTATCCGCTAAACCAGGAAACCCTGCAGCTTTTCCTTGCTGATGGCCGTTCTGTGACAATAGAAGTGCGCAATGGCAGGGGGGAAGTTGAAAAAGTGTCCCGACGAGTGGGACTGCAGGAAATGAACTTTCTGCATCTGAATACACCACGCAAGCTGTGGACATACATGGCGGATTTGTACGCACTCGTCTTGCTCCTGTTAGCTTTTACAGGGATTTTCGTGATCAAGGGGAAAAAGGGAATCAAGGGGCGTGGCGCATGGTTGGTCAGTATCGGCGTGATGATCCCGCTCCTTTTTCTCTGGGCTTATTTTTGAAAGGGTAACGCCACTTCCTGACGAGCTGTATGGTGGGGAGCGTTTTTAGTCATCGATGTGTATTATTATCACTTTTTAACCGGAAAGCTTTAACGGAGAGTATTCAGATGTCTGCCTTTTGGATATCTTTGCTTCTTTTCGGCGCAACCGTCACGGATGAACAGCCGAAACGGGAATTCCTGTTTGAATACGAGACCCTGCTTCTGCCAACGTCTGCTGCGCACATGCGTGTCTGGGTGCCACTGCCTCAATCCGATGAAGTGCAGCAGATTGCAGATATGCAGATTCAGAGTGATCTGCCTTATTCGCTGCACCGTGATCCGGAGTTTGGCAATCTTTATCTTCGGGCAGAAAAAACAGGTGGAGTGGATGATACCGCCCGGATCGTTGTACGCTTTAAAGTGACGCGTCGCATACGAAAACCTGACTCGATACGTGATACCACGGGGCTTGCTGCAGCTCTTCAGTCCGATCGACTCGTGCCGGTCGCGGGCATTTTCAAAGACATCATCAGGCGCGAAAAACTTCATGCAGA
>WFTM01000090.1 GCA_015485525.1 Candidatus Zhuqueibacterota bacterium
AAAAAGCCGGTTCGCTGCGCAGCAGCTCAGTCCAATGCTGTGCCAGATTACGCCTGAACTGCCAGTCGCTGTTATCCGGCAATCTGGCATCGGGTAAATCGACCAGAAAAGTCAGCGTACGGTCCCCGGCAGTTATGCCAAAACAGTCCTGTAGAAGAGATTGTAGCTCGTTTTTATCCAATAGCTGTGCTGGTGCCATATTTTCTCTGTCCTATTCGGGAGGCGGAAGCAGGTCTTCTTCCTGCCAGTAATTTTCCAGTTCAACGCCGAGACCGTCGGCGAGCCGGTTGACAAAGTTGAAGTAAGCAGCGACCTGGCAGATGTCGAGAATGGCGCTCTCGCTGAATCCGGCTTTGTGCAGCGTATCGATATCCTGCCGGCTGATGCGGTGTGGTTCCCGCGTCAGCTTGACGGCGTAATCGAGCATGGCGCGATCAGCACCGGTGAGTTCTGCGTCGCGGTAATCGATTTTGAGCTGATCGATGAGCTGAGATGGTACCTTGAGCTTGCGGAGTCCCGCTCCGTGGTGGGTCATTCAGTAAAAACATTTGTTGGTTGATGAGACCACCACAGCGATCATTTCACGCTGCACACGGGAGAGCTCGGATTTTTTGAACATCAGGGCCTTGTAGAGTTCGTAGTGGCCGAGCATGGAGGGCGGATTGTGGCTGTGGATTTTCAGGATGTGATCGACATCACCGTGCGGTGCGCGGAAGCGCTGGTACAGCTCCAGCAGGGATTTCCCTGCCAGCTCTTCCGGGATATAGCTGATATATGCCATAGCTGCCTCCGATTTATGACAAGGGGATGAAGTCGGGATGGAAAACCGGCCGGATGAGAGTGCCCGGCCGGGTCGTATGTTCGCTTTGTGTCCTGGCAAAAGGACAGTCGCTCATTCGAATTGTTGCAGAAGAGCCTCATTGGTGGGATATTTTTTCAGCAGTTCGATGGCTTTTGATGCGGCAGATTTGGTATCGAGTTTGTGCAGAGACCGGCGCAGCGCCTGCGCTGCCTCGGTGTAATCGCCATACAGTTTTTCCTCTTTACGCGTGCCGCTTTCGTTGATGTTGACCGCCGGAAAAATGCGCTCATCTGCCAGCTTGCGATCGAGCACCAGCTCCATGTTGCCGGTACCTTTGAACTCCTGAAAGATGAATTCATCCATGCGCGAGCCGGTATCGACCAGCACCGTGGCGATGATGGTCAGCGAACCGCCGCTTTCGATATTGCGTGCCGCCCCGAACAGCTTCTTCGGTATTTCGAGGGCGCGTGCATCGAGGCCACCGGTCATCAAACGGCCGCTGCCCTCCTGGCCGATGTTGAAAGCACGGCCTGCGCGGGTCAGCGAGTCGATCAGCATGATGACGTCCTCGCCGGCTTCCACTTTCCGCTTCACGAATTCCAGCGTCAGCGTGGTCAGGTGCAGGTGGTCTTCGACATCAGCATCGTAACTGCTGGCCAGAACCGTGCCTCTGATGCTGCGGCGAAAATCGGTGATTTCCTCCGGCCGCTCATCCAAAAGCAGGGCGAGCAGGAATTTGTCCGGATAGTTTTTGGAAATCCCCTCAGCGATATGTTGCAGCAAGGTGGTTTTGCCCGAACGGGGCGGCGCGACGATCAACGCACGCTGTCCTAACCCGATAGGTGCAAACAGGTCGATAAACCGCTGGGTAAGGTTTTTGGGGTCGTTTTCGAGCAGCAGGGGCTCCTCCGGGCTGATGGCCTCGAGGTTTTCGAACCGGCGGTTGCGGTTCAGCCACTGGTCCGGAGTCAATCCATTGACCCGATCGAGGAAAATAGCCCGCGACTTGCGCGGATCTTTGCGGTCAGGCGTGGTCTGGACGATCAGCTCACAGCCGTGCAGCAGGTTGAATTTTTTGATCAGAGGGGGAGGAATGAAAACATCATTGATAGCCGGGACAAAGCTCCTTTCGACTTGCCGCAAAAAGCCATATCCCTTTGGCCAGACTTCCAGTATTCCGCTTCTTGTCTGGGATTCGTTTTCTGATTTCATACTCTTTAGTTTTGTTCCTTGTCATCAATTCATCATTATGCTGGTTTAACCCCTCTTATCGTCGTTGTGTCCCCTGAATGCAAAACCAGACCGGGTAACTGCATCTCAGCCGGTTTTGCATAGTAGCGCACATGATTTTGATGCCCCCTTACAGCCAGAAGGCCTTTCTGGCTGGTTGATACCTGGCGATGTGTCCCGGTGTTCCTCAGCGAAGTGTTAATTTATGAAAAAAATCAGGACAGAAAAAAGCCCTCGCGAGGAGGGCCTCAGGAGGTCTATTTTACATACTGTTTGAAGCGCTCATTGATCCGTCCCCAGTGCAGATTATCGAGAAAATTTTCGATATACGCTGCACGTCCCGGACCATCTTTATGATAATAGGCATGCTCGAATACATCGCAGGCAATGAGAGGAATCCCCCCCCAGATAGCGCCGTTCATGTGCTCATCGACGAGCACGTTGAGCAGACGGCCACTGTAGAGCTGATCCCAGACCAGCAGTCCCCAGCCACTCAGCTTGGCAGCAAATGCCGTGGCTTTGAAATCCGCCTTCCAGTTATCAAAAGAACCGAACTCTTTTTCGATCGCTGCGACCACTTCCGGGCCTTTGGCCGGGTCGCCATCACCGCCCATAACGGCCCAATATACGTCGTGCAGCAGAGCACCGGCATGGTTCCAGGTGTAGCGTCGCTTGAGCTCGCCGAATTCGCTGAAGTTGCCGTTGGCGCCTGCCGGGTCAGCCTTCTCAAGCCCCTTTTCGATGGTGTTGAGGGCAACAACATACCCTTTATGGTGTTTGTTGTAGTGCCAATCGCTCGTTTCCGCACTGACAACATCTTTGAGGAGCTCTTTGGCTTCCTCGTCGCTGTAGGGCCGTGGGTTGAATTTATATTCGTAAGCCATACTAATCTCCTGTTTTTGTTGAAGTTGCTCCTGTATGCGGCTTGATAGCCATAGTAACATAATATGATGTTTTTTAGATTAAAAGTCAACGACAGAATCGTGAGGGAATAGTCTGGCTGTTTTCTGCAACAACGCTCCGGTCGGATAACGATATGCGCTGATGTCGTTTTCCTGCACTCCGGTTTCCGCAAAGCGGGGTACCGAACTCTCATCGATTTTGAACGTGCTTACTTTTTAAGGCTTGTGACTTGCCTTGCGGGCCTGTACCCTACCGGTGCCAGAAAGTACGGCTGAAAAGAATGATCACCGTATAGATTTCCAGGCGGCCCGAGAGCATGAGAAACGAAAGAAACCATTTGCCGACAGCCGGGATGGCAGCGTAGTTTTCCGTCGGGCCAACGCTGCCGAGGCCCGGGCCGACGTTGCCGATGGTTGCGGCAACACTGCCAAGGGCGGTTTCGAGATCGAGGCCGAGGAAGCTCATGAAAAGGACGCCAAAGGCAAAAAGGCCGATATAAAACAGAAAAAAACCGGCCACAGTGGCGATGATTTCCCGCGGCACGATCATTTCTCCGACGCGTACCGGCAGGATGGCGTGCGGGTGCACCAGTCGCATCACCTCGGTGCGGCTGAACTTGAACAGCACCAGCGGCCGGATAATTTTCATGCCCCCGCCCGTGGAACCAGCACAGCCGCCGATAAACATCAGGACGAAGAGGAGAAGCTGTGCCGCCAGCCCCCAGAGCTCATAATCTGCCGTGCCGTAACCTGTTGTAGTGAGAATCGAAACGACCTGAAAAACAGCATGGCGCACAGTGGTTGCAAAGTCGCTGTTCGTGTAAAGCATGATCTGCACACCGACTATGAGCGAAATGATGACGATGATCGCGGTATAGAGTTTGACTTCTGCGTCGTGCCAGTAGATATCGATGCGCCCCTGCAGGGCACGGAAGTGCAGGGCAAAGTTAATCCCGGACAGCATCATGAACACAATAATGATGTAATCGATAGCAGCGCTGTCATACCAGGCAATGCTGGTGTTTTTTGTTGAAAATCCACCTGTAGCTACTGTGCCGAAAGTATGGCACAGGGCATCGAAGAGATTCATACCCGCGAGCATCAGCAGCAGGGTTTCCACGATCGTCATCAGCAGATACACGCCCCAGAGCACTTTGGCGGTTTCGCGGATGCGCGGGCTGAGCTTGTCCGGTGTCGGACCGGGAACTTCAGCGCGGAAAAGCTGCATGCCGCCGACGCCCAAAAGCGGCAGGATAGCCAGCGACAGAACGATGATGCCCATGCCGCCGAGCCAGTGCGTAAACGAACGCCAGAACAACAGCCCGTGCGGCAGTCGTTCGATATCTGTCAGGATGGTCGCGCCAGTGGTGGTGAAGCCGGACATGGTTTCGAAAAAAGCATCGGTATAGGAGGGAATAAAGCCGGAGAGGTAGAACGGCAGCGCGCCAGCAGCCGCGAAAAGAATCCAGGCAGATGTGACGATGACAAAGCCATCTTTGGGCTTGAGTTCCTCGTCGATGCGTGTGAGCAGAAAACCGGGTACACCCACGGCCAGGCTGAGCACAAAGGTGATCAGAAAAGCGTTCAGGTCCGGCTCGCCGTAAATCGCTGCAACAGCGATGGACGGCAGCAGCGAGGCGCTGAGGAACATCAGCAGGGCGAAGAGAACGTTGGCGGTCGCTCTGGTGTTGACCATGCAAAGCCCCTGTCAGTTGAAAAAATTCTCGAGTTCGCGGATGGCCGAGGGCAGGGCAAAGAGCACAACCCGGTCTCCGGTCTGGATGTGGGTATCGCCGACAGGAATGAAAACCTCTTCACCGCGCATCACCACGCCGAGGATGGCGTTGTTCGGTAATTTCAGTTTTGATAAGGGCTTGCGCGTGATCTTCGACCCCTTTTTCGGGATCATCTCCAACGCCTCTGCAGTGATGCCCGGCAGCGAAGCCACGCTGACGATTTCCCCTTTGCGGATGAATTTCAGGATGGCATCGACGGTGAGCATCTGTTTGGAAATGTACGCATCGATGCCTATTGTGTGCAGGATCGGTGTATAGTTCATCTTGTTGATCATGGCGATGATGCGCGGTACTTTAAGGTGTTTGGCCATCAGGCAGGAGATGATGTTGGTTTCGTCATCTCCGGTGACTGCGATGAACGCTTCCATGTCGGTGATGCCTTCGAGGGCGAGCAGGTTCAGATCGCGGCCGTCACCGTGGATGACCAGGGTCTTTTTGAGGTTTTCCCCTAAAAAGGTGGCTTTTTTCTGATCCAGTTCGATGAGCTTGACATCGCGGTCGTTCTCCAGTCCACGCGCCAGCACGTAGCCGGTCTGCCCCCCGCCCATGATCATGATATACTGGATTTTCTTCATCTCTTCCTTGCCAAACGCCTGTAACACCCGCGACAGAGACTCCTTCTTGGCTGCGATGAAGATGCGGTCGCCGGGCAGCAGTTCATCTGAACCCGTGGGAATACGGGTCAGGTCGTGACGTTGAATGGCGATGACCCGGAAAACCAGCTCGCTCAGCTCGCGGCCTATTTCGATCAGGGTTTTGTGGATCAAAGGGCATTTGGCATCGAGCTCGATACCGATCAAATTGATGGAGCCGTCTTCGAACTCGATCACGTGCGAGACCGAGGTATGCTCCAGCAAACGGATGGCCGCATCAGCAGCCACGGATTCCGGGTGGATGAGCAGATCGATTTTGAATTTATCCGGGTTCAGCGGAGCGTCAGCGCGCAGGAATTCGCTGTTTTTTACCCGGGCTACGGTTTTGCCGACACCGTATTCTTTGGCGATGAGCACGGCAAGAAGATTGACTTCATCAGAGGTTGTCACAGCGACGAGCATATCGGCGTTTTTGATGTCAGCCTGTTCGAGCACGGAATAGCTGACACCGTTGCCGCAGATCGCCTGTACGTCCAGGCTTTCGGCAACGCGCATGTGCTTGTCGCGGTTCTTTTCTATAACGATGATGTCGTGGTCTTCACGGGAAAGTTGTTTGGCAAGATTGTAGCCGACATCGCCGGCACCGATGATAATGATGTACACCTGTTCTGTCCTGTTTTCTAATCACCACTGATCTCATTCCCGGCCATAGTCGGGCCTTTGGACGGGGCTTAAGATCGCGAAAAAAGCTGTTGGATGCAAGGAGTAATCCGGTTTTCCCGATGCCGCAGCCGGCGGCCGCCTTTGCCGCTTATCGGCTGTGAACTGCCATTCATCCGGCTTGTGCAACGCTTTATCGGACGCTGGTTGGCTTCTGTGAGAATATGTCCTATATTTCGTCGTTGAAAATGTGAGCTCGTCCCGGCATTTCACATGCATGGAACACCGGGAAAGCAGAACGTTGTATTGGCCACCAGAATAAAGACAGGTATGGATAGATCATGTCATCTGATAAAACGATCGTTTTCGGAACAGGCCCCCTCGGCCGTTGGGTAACGCATTTTTTGCTGGAAGAAGGCAGGCAGGTGGTTGCTGTCAATCGCAGCGGCAGGGTAGAGCCGGCTTTGCCCGCAGGTGTTGAAATCGTGGCCGGCGATGCTTCTGATGCTGCCTTCGCAGGTGAAGTGTGCAGCGGTGCACGCACAGTTTTTCACTGTGCCATGCCGCCCTATACGCGCTGGCCGGAGCAGTTCCCCGCTCTGACCCGCGGTATCCTCGAGGGTGCGAAACGGGCCGGCAGCAGGTTGGTCTTTGGCGATAATCTGTACATGTACGGTGATGTCCACAGCCGCCCGATGACTGAAGACCTGCCCATGACCGCGACCACGCGCAAAGGCAGGGTGCGCGCCCGCATGGCCGCAGAGTTGCTCGCCGCGCACAGGCGCGGGGATGTCCCGGTTGCGATCGGCCGGGCTTCGGATTTTTACGGGCCGTTTGTGCGCAATGCCGGCCTGGGCGAACCTTTTTTCCGGGCTGCGCTGGCCGGAAAGCCGGTCACTATCATCGGCAACCCGGACATGCCACACAGTTTTACCTATATCAAAGATTTTGCCCGCGCACTGGTGATCCTGTCTGAATCTGAGAACGCGTTTGGGGAAGCCTGGCATGTGCCCAATCCCCCGCCGTTATCGCCGAGTGAGATCGTTTCTCTGCTGGAGGATGAACTCGGACACACGATTCCTGTGCGGGCAGCCGGCAGGTTGATTATTTCCGTGCTCGGATTTTTTAACCCTGTCATCCGTGAGACCAGGGAGATGATGCACCAGTGGGAGCAGCCCTATATCGTCGATCACGGTAAGTTTGATCGGATTTTCTCACAAAAAGCGACGCCGCATCGCCAGGCGCTTCGCGAAACACTGGACTGGTATCGCGAGCTGGCTTAGCACCGCAGACGGCTTCTCTCCTCACACAGCTCCGGCGTCGCCGGTACGGAGTGCCGTGTCTGAATCACAATTGAATTTTGCACGATCAG
>WFTM01000091.1 GCA_015485525.1 Candidatus Zhuqueibacterota bacterium
CAGGTCTGCAGTTGTTTGCGACCATGCGCAGAGCACCGGGGATGATTTTCTCTGCTCCCCGGGTCTCTGCATCTGTGCCAGCCGTGCACAAGATGGGCTAAAACAAGCCCGTGATATTGCCCTTTTCGTCGATATCCATCTTCGCAGCAGCCGGTACTTTGGGCAAACCCGGCATGAGCATCATATTGCCGCTGATGATGACGAGAAAACCGGCGCCAGCGGAAAGCGAAGCATCGGACACGGTCAGCGTCCAGCCTTTGGGCACGCCCAGCGCTGTCGGATCATCAGAAATCGACGACTGGGTTTTGGCCATGCAGATCGGCAGATTGCCGTAGCCCTGATCGGTAAATTGCCGGATTTTTTTCAGCGCCTGCTTGGTGAAAATGACATCATCAGCACCATAGATGCGCGTGGCGATACTGCGCACTTTTTCTTCCACCGGGCTATCGAGATCATACATGTAGTTCGGTTCGCGAACATCGTGCTGATCCGCCATGGCAACAGCTTTTTCTGCCAGCTCAACCGCGCCTTCGCCGCCTTTCACAAAAGCCTCGTGCTCAGCCCACGGCACACCCAATTCATCACAAAGCTCGCCGATCATACCCACTTCATTACGCGTATCAAAAGGAAAACGGTTGACAGCTACGATCACAGGGATGCCGAACTTCTGCATGTTGGTGACGTGCTTTTTCAGGTTCTCCAATCCGCGCCTGAATGCCTCGGGGTTTTCTTCCATCAGTTTTTCAAAGGGGCTGGCCGGAACACCGCCGTGCATTTTCATCGCCCGGCATGTGGCCACGACGACCACTGCTGAAGGGCGCAGGCCTGCCGTACGGCACACGATATCCATGAATTTTTCAGCACCGAGGTCTGCGCCGAAACCCGCCTCGGTCACCACATAGTCAGCGAGTTTGAGCGCGATTTTGTCGGCGATGACGCTGTTGGTACCATGAGCGATATTCGCAAATGGCCCTGCGTGAATCAAGGCCGGGGTGTGCTCTATCGTCTGCACCAGATTGGGCATGATCGCTTTATCGAGCACCACGGACATGGCGTTGTTGGCGTTGAGGTCGCGGGCGGTTACCGCCTTGCCGCTGCGGGAAAATCCCACGACGATATCGCCGAGGCGTTTTTTCAAGTCCGCGCGCGAACGGGCCAGCGCCAGGATGGCCATGATTTCTGAAGCTGCTGTGATGACGAAACCAGACTGCCGGGGTACGCCGTTGATTTTACCGCCCAGGCCGACGACGATATCGCGCAGTGCGCGATCATTCATATCCATGGCGCGCTTATACATAATGTTGGTCACATCGATATCCAGCTCGTTGCCGTGGTGGATATGCGCGTCGAGCATGGCTGCGAGCAGGTTATGCGCCGTACTGATAGCGTGGATATCGCCGGTAAAGTGCAGGTTGATGTCTGCCATGGGCAGCACCTGCGAATAGCCGCCGCCTGCCGCCCCGCCCTTGATACCGAAAACCGGGCCCAGTGAGGGCTCGCGCAGAGCAAGCATGCCCTTTTTGCCGATTTTTCCCAGAGCCTGACCCAGACCAACAGAAGTCAACGTCTTGCCTTCGCCGAATTTCGTCGGCGTCATGGCCGTAACCAGAATGAGTTTGCCATCCTTACGGTCTGAAAATTTATCCAGCGTTTCAAGCCGCACCTTGGCGATGTGATTGCCGTAGGTTTCAAAATCCGACTCGCCCAGACCAATGGATTCTGCAATTTCACGAATTGGCTTGAGCTGTGCACTCTGGGCAATTTCAATATCCGATAACATCTTCATACTCCTTCGCGGTTTGTGATTCACGCCAGCGGTTCCTTGTCAACAGCCGCCTCGGGTTCCGCCTGATTTCGTCCCATTTCGATTAGCAAAGTTAATAGTTTGCAGATTTCCGTCAAAGCAAATTACCTCTAATGCGTCCTGTTCTTCAGAAAAAAACCGCCGTACACGCTCTCTCCATGCGGCGATCCCGGTCTGTAGTTTGCCGGGCCACTTCATGCAAGGTAAACCAGGCCAGCAGAAAAATAGTGTTCCCCATCATGCCTCTTCCTGTGCGCGCTGATAGGCTCGCAGAATTCTTTCCGTGCTGCGCTCGATGTCATTATCCAACCCCACCGACAAGCGCACCAGACCATCGGTCAGGCCCATGGCCATACGCTCATCATGCGGAATTTCAGAGGACGTGCTGTGACCCGGAGAGCTGAACAGAGTTTTGAAATAGCCCAGGCTGACTGCGAGATAACCGACCTTCTCTTCCTGCATGGCAGCCATAAAGGCGTTGGCGCGTTTCTCGGTTCCGGTGTCGATCGCCAGCATGCCGCCAAAACCGAACTCCGGGTTCATCAGGCGTTTCATGCGTTCATGCTGCGCGTGGGAAGCAAGCCCGGGATAATATACTTTTATCCCTTCTTTTTCCAGGTGGCTGGCAACATACATGGCATTATGGCTATGCTGCTTCATACGGATATGCAAACTATGTAAATTCTTCAAAATGCTTGCCGAACGAAAGCTGTCCAAAACCGGCCCGAGCAGCATCCCGGCGCCGGAGTTGATATCCATCAGGCCATCGATGAACTCTTTGGACGAACAGACGCAACCTGCGACACAGTCGCTGGTGCCGTTGATGAACTTGGTCATGCTGTGGGTGACGATATGGGCCCCCAGCCTGAGTGGGGAAAAAATCATCGGGCTGAAGGTGTTGTCAACGACCAGCCGAATACCATGTGTGTTGGCCAGTTCAGCCAGAGCCGGGATATCGGCAACTTCCAGCAAAGGGTTGCTCATGGATTCGACATAGATCACCCGCGTTTTTTCACTGATCTTTGCGGTTACAGCATCGATATCGAGGGCATCGACAAAATGCACATTGATATCGAAACGCGGCAGAAAATTTTTAAAAAAAGCATAGGTGCCGCCATAAATCGTACGGCTCGAGATGATTTCATCTCCTGCACCGCAGAGCTGCAGAATGGTATTGCTGATTGCGCCCATACCCGAAGCGGTAACCTGCGCTGCCTCGCTGCCCTCCATGCGTGAAAGAGCATCGGCGAGATATTTGTTGGTAGGATTCCACTGCCGGGAATACAAAAAACAGCCTTCGATCTCGTGCTCGAACAGCTCTTCCATTTTCTCCGGACTCATAAACGTATAGGTCGAAGAGTCGGTGATCGATGGGTTGACATCGCCAAACTCACCAAAAATCAAAAAATCCTGTATCTCGCTTGCAGGGTCGAAGTTCATGATTACTCCCTTTCATCTTTTTCGCGCATGCGCGTTTTCTGCTTTGCTTCTGTTTCCGGGCCGCCATTCACGCCGAGCCCGGTTTCATATTTTGTCGTCGATAAAACGATCGTGGTCTTGACCTTACCTACCCCTTCGATTCGCGTCAGCTTGTGCAGGAGAAAATCTTCGTACTCAGAAATCGTCCCAACCGCGACCTTGAGGATAAAATCCTCCTCACCAGTGACATGATAACTCTCCAGTACTTCCGGCATGGCTGCGATTTCTTCGATAAACGAATCGATAGAGGGCAGCCGGTGCATGGCCAGGGTGACTGACACAAAAGCGAGGGTGCCCCGCCCGACATGCTCGGGGTTGACCAGCGCCACGTATTTTCGGATCGTACCGTTTTTCTCCAGCCGGCGCACCCTGTCGAGCATACCAGCCGGAGAAATACCCACCAGCTTTGCCAGCCGCGCGTTGGTGATCCGGCCATCCTGCTGCAGGATGGTCACTATTTTTTTGTCGATATCATCGAGAGACATACCAGGCACCTGTTTGAATAAAATTTACCCACGATTAAAATTATAAGATAAATAACGAGAAATATCAATTATTTTTAAATTAAATTCAGACCTGATCCTTTCTTTTTTCTTGCCCCGAACAGCTCGCTCTTCTATTTTAGTACTCGATAAATACAGGCATCCATTTCCGGCCGGTAACCCGGAAGGAATAACACGGGAGTTTTCATGAACACCGATATCCCTCTGCTCGAATTCGACAGCAGCCGCACGGCACTGATAGAGCCGACCGCACTGGTGAAAGAGATCGATATTCCGGAACATTGCGTGCTGACGTTTTTCAGCGATGAAGTACAGAAACTGGTATCATCGGGACAGGCCAAAAAAATCACGGCGCAAAAATCCGTGATGGGAACGCATCCGGTCTTCCAAATCGACTTCAACGGCAGGTCTGTCGTCCTCTTCCAGCCGGGAATGACGGCACCCTTAGCCGCAACCCTTTTCGAAGAACTGATCGCACGCGGCTGTCGCAAATTCATCGCCTGCGGAGGCGCGGGAACACTGGACAGCAGCATCTCCCAGGGGCATATCATCATCCCGGACCAGGCAGTACGCGATGAGGGCACATCTTTTCATTACCTGCCCCCCTCACGGGAAGTCAGCGCCAGCCCGGCAGCGGTTTCGGCAATCGAAACCGTACTGCAGCGCCACGATATAGCATATATTAAAGGAAAAACCTGGACCACTGACTCTTTCTACCGCGAAACGCCGGCGCGTATTCGCAAACGCAAACAGGAAAACTGTATCACGGTTGAAATGGAAGCATCAGCTCTTTTTGCAGTCGCACAGTTCAGGGATGTCACCCTCGGGCAGATCTTGTACGCTGGAGATGATGTTGGAGGGGAAGAATGGGACTCGCGCATGTGGACCAAAAACGCCCCGGTGCGGAGAAAATTGATCTGGCTGGCGGCGGAGGCCTGTCTGGAGTTGTGAACAGAAACCAGCACGATCGGGCATAAAAAAACCGGGCCCGTCGTTTGGCTTAGGGGAGTCACCAAATCTCGAGCCCGGGAAGTGTGAACGAAACCGGTTAGGGGGAGAACCAAGTTTCGCTACGACCAATTATGTACGCTGCTCATTACTAAGCAAGCTGTGTGCCACAAAAGCAGCGCCCAGAAAGCCAAAACATAAAACAATAATTATCAACAAGTTAAAGACCGATACACCATGACGTAAATCCACGGCGCAGAAAGCAATGGTTCAAAATGAACCCTGCTTATTTCTATTTGATCTCTTCGGGCTTATTTTATGCCCTGCATCACGCTCTTAATATCTGCTGTGAGCTGAGCGAGTATCTCCTGAACAGCAGCATCGAACGTACGCACGATTGCCGGAGCGCCCTTACCTGTGGCAGGTTTTACCCGGCGGTAGGTTTTCGTCCATACCATTTTTCTGGAGACAGGCTCGACCAGCCGCACCTCGAGGGCTACGACTGCTTCGCCCCCCTGGGGTGTGTTGTGTTCTTCAAAGGTCAGTATCCGCCCGGAAATTTTCCAGTCCGCTGCTATCTCTCCCGGATAGTTGACCACATCGCGAAACAGGGACGCCGCCTTGAGATGGCTGCGCACAGCTTCGGTCATCAGGATGTGGGGCGGGGCAATCCATTTGTGGTAATTCCAGTAACGCACTTCATTACCGTCCGCGCGATAGACGATGCGGTCATCGAAATACATCAGCCCCGGATCGAGACGTTCGACACCGAGGACAGCCTGAAACTCAGCAGCAGTCGCTGAAGCCTCTGAGGTATCTGCGATCGTAAGAGAGTAATAATGCGATTCCGGGATGCCGCTACACGCGCTCACGGTGATCCATAATGCGGCAGCCAGCACCAGGCCGGCGTGTTGCACACTGTTGCTCCAGAGAGACTTCATCGATTTACTTTTCTCCTGATTGTTCATCGTTCCTGTTTTTTGAACCGGATGCTATCCTGCACCCTCACCGTCCATCTCGTGTTATTTTTCCGGCAACCGCTTTTTGCGCACCAGGCTCCAGGGTTCCTGCTTCAGCCTGCGGCTCAACACCTCGAAGTTCCGGCTCGCCTCGTTGAAATTCAAAATAGCCTGGTGTAAATTGGCCTCGTTGGCAGAGACAGCCCCACCGACCTGCGTCGTGACGCGCGAAAGATCGGTGAGTAACGTTTCCGCACGCGCCATCGAGGAGTTGAAATGGCCGATCATTTTTCCAAGAGAATCGGAGTTGCTCTCCATCATTTCGTTGATGTTGTGCGTGATAGCCTGCAGCTCGGCAGCCAGGCCATCCATCCGTTCCATCAGGAAAAGAGCGCGCTCTGCTCCTGAGTCGAGCAGGGTATCCAGGTTGGAGACCATGCTGGAAATATGACCGAGATTTTTCGGCGTCATGAGAGAGTTGATATTCACCAGCAGCTCTTCCAGCTCATGGCTCACTTTTTCGAGAGGTTCGCTCATTTGAGCAAAACCTGCCACGTCTTTGCTGGCCAGTCGTGAATCCGGCGGCAGCAGTTCGGCGTCAGGGGTGCCGGTAGTGATTTCGATATAAAACTCGCCCATGATCCCGATGCTGGTAATATAGGCATAGGAGTTTTTCTTGACCGGGGTCTCCTTTTCCACCTGCAACAGAATTTCGATCTCAGAATCGTTATCCGTCGGGAAATAGACCTGATCCACCTGCCCGACCAGCACACCGCCATAGCGAACCTGGGAGCCTTTTTTGATGCCGTTGGTATAGCTGAAGCGTGCTGTGTAGGATTTGTACTCTGTCTTGAAACTCGCTTTTGTGATGGCAAAAACAAATACCAGAAAAATGACGATTGCCACAAAAACGAGAATCCCTGCCTTGACTTCCTGTGAGCGGTTTTCCATTCTCTGTTCGTCCAAAAAGATGTGTTCAGATTGATTGCGAACTCATGCCTCAAAGCTGCGGGCAGCTCTTCAGATATCCGGTTTACTCATCGTGCCGGGCCTGCCCGGACGTCCGCACCCGGTATTCGGACCAGGGCGAAGCGAAGTGCCGGGATCTCATCAGGATGACTGCTCTTAATCTGTGCCCACAGACTGGTTGAAAAGATACAGCCATGCCGAGTAATGTGGATACCCGGTGACAGCCAGACTACTCAATTCCTGACCAGTGAATCGAGATATTTGTCCCGATCCAGCTCTGAATCATCAGCCTCACGGTTGAGAAACTGTTTCACGATCGGGTCTGAGCTGTTTTTCAGCTCATCCTGGGTTCCGACAGCGATAATCTGTCCTTCGTGCAGCATGGCGATGCGGTCTGAAATCGTAAAAACCGATGGCAGCTCATGTGTGACCACGACGATTGTCATGCGGAACGCTTTTTCCAGTTTGATGATCAGTTGGTCGATCCCCATAGCCACGACCGGATCGAGGCCGGCGGAAGGCTCATCACAGAACAGAATGTCCGGGTCCATGGCAATGGCGCGAGCCAGGCCGGCGCGCTTTTTCATGCCGCCCGAGAGCTGTGCCGGTTTAAAGGATTCAAAGCCACTCAGGCCGACGAGATCAAGCTTGATGCGCGTCATGATGCTGATGGTCGAGTCTTCGAGCTGCGTGTGTTCCTTCAACGGCAGGGCCACGTTCTCGCCGACGGTCATGGAATTGAACAAGGCTGCACCCTGGAACAGCATCCCCATCTTTTTCAGGATCGGCGTCATCTCTTCTTCGGACATTCTGGTAATGTCCTGGCCCTTGATAAATATCGAACCGCTCGCCGGGCGCACCAGACCGACCATGTGCCGGAGCAGGGTACTTTTCCCGCAACCGGAGCGACCGAGGATGGTCATGATCTCACCCTCGTAAATATCCAGATTGACCCCTTTCAGGATATGCCGGTCTCCATAGTACGTATTGAGATCGCGAATTTTTATAATCGGTTCTTTTGCCATTGTGCCGAATAGTTACAAGGTTGAGTAAAACAACGCTGTGAAAAAGACCTCTGCAGCGATGATCAGAAAGATCGAAATCACGACAGAGTTGGTCGTGGACTTGCCGACGCCCTCGGCCCCACCTTCGACGATCAGCCCCTGATAGCAGCCGACAAAAACGATGATCATGGCAAAAACGACGGTTTTCACCAAACCCACGATCATGTCTTTCATCACCAGGGCCATAGCGACCTGGTTGATAAACCGTACGCCGTTGATTTCGAGGGCTGCGACGGAAAAGATATACGCCCCGCCGATGCCGACGAAATTAGCCAGCATGGCCAGGGCAGGCAACATCATCACCATGGCGACGAAACGCGGCACAACCAGAAACCAGTTCGGATTCAGGCCCATGGTGCGCAGTGCATCGAGCTCCTCCGCTACCTTCATCGTACCCAGCTCGGCGGCGATCGATGAGCCCCCGCGCCCAGCGATGATAATCGCGGTAATCATCGGCCCCAGCGTTCGTGTCAGGGAAACAGCGACGAGGTTGGCGACATAAATTTCTGCGCCAAAAGGCTTGAGCTGGTCTGCTGCCTGCATCGCCAATATCAACCCGATGAAAAAAGCGATCACCGTGACGATCAGAATTGAATCCCAGCCGAAGCGGACCGCCTGTTCCACGGTTGCCCGCCAGCGTACTTTCTTGCCCTTAAACGGGGCAATGATTGTCCAGCGAAAGGTTTCCAGTACGAGCAGGACGAAACGGTGCAGATGCACGAAAAAAGTCAGCGTCGGCCTGCCGAGGGATGAGAAAAAAGAGACTACGCGTTCCATCATTTTGCGATCGTTTCGAGGGCTTCCGCCTCGGTTGTGTAGATTTCAAAAACCTTGTCGAGGCGGCTCAACTCGAAAACTTCCCGGACAGCAGCATCCAGCCCGAACAGCTTGAGCGTGCCTTTATAGCGCCCGACCTGCTGCAAGCCCTCGACCAGAGTTGCAACCCCTGAGCTGTCCATATAGGCGACCTGGCTCAGGTCTATCAGGATATTTTTTTCCTTGTTTTTGGTCAGTCCGATGATCGTTTTGCGCACTTCCGGCGATGAGTACAGATCGACATCACCGGTAATTTTGACGACAACGGCGTTGCCTACAGGGTGTGTGGATACTTCAAGCATGGAACCTCCTAATTCACACGCACATATTTGGCCAGTGTGAGTTTATTTCCTTCTTCTTCATTGCTTTCATAGTGTACGACATCCATCACGCTTCTGATGAGATGCACCCCCAGCCCCCCCGGACGCACTTCATCGAGGTCGCGCGGTTTGATCTCCTCCTCGCGCACACTGCGCCCGAAATCCTGCAGCGTGATTTCGATGCCGTTGTCCAGCAGCTTGCAGGTGATGATGATCGGTTGATGGATATCCCCCTGGTATGCATGGCGGATGATATTTGAACACGCTTCATCAACAGCAAGAGTCGTGCTGTTGCGGTCTTCCTCGCTGAAACCGGCCAACTCACAGAGCCAGGAAACACTCAGGCGTACAATCTTCAATACTTTCGGATCACTGGGTACGCGAAATTCTATTGTCTCCGTACTCTTCGGCACCTGACGCTGCGGCTGCTTGCCCCTCGTCTGTTTCGCACTCCGACCCTGTTTTTTTTTCTGACCCATAAAAATCGTTATCCCTGAACGGCCGGTGCCATCGAACCGGCTGGCCTTCGAAAACACATCCGGCACGGCATGCTCCCGTGCCGAGGGCCGCCGGCCAGCGGTCACGCCGGCTTGTTCCACTGCAAAGCAACGACTGTGATATCATCGTGCTGTGCCGTATCGCGTGAAAAGCGATCGATGTCCCGGATCAGGCCATCGACGATTTCCTCAGCACGCCGCCATTTTTTATCCAAAAAAGAAGTGACCCGCTCGAAACTGTATTGCTCGCCCTTTTTGTTTTTCGCTTCGATGATGCCATCGGTAAAATAGACGAGGTAATCTCCCGGTTCCATGGTGATGATATCCGTCGAAAAATGCAGGTTTGGCAAAACACCGAGAGGGGCGCCGCCCTCGCTGGTGAGCATCTCGCAGCCGCCGCCATCACCGCGCACCCGGACCACGGGCAGGTGTCCCGCTGTTGTCATTTTCAAACAACCGGTCGGAATATCCAGTACAGCATACTGCAGCGTAACGAACATGCCTCTGCGGCCGCGCTCAACAAGCAGGTCATTAATCGTCACCAGAGTTTTTTCCGGATCGCGCGTGACCTGCGCCTGCTGGCGAAAGTCACTGACCAGACGCGCCATGTAGAGAGCAGCCGGGATACCCTTGCCGGCCACATCTCCCATCAAAACACCGAGGGTGTCCTCATCAAACTCAAAAAAATCGTAAAAATCTCCGCCTATGGCCGTAGCCGGAATGCTCTTCGCGGCGATCTGGAATCGATTGTTCGGACACACCGGACATTGCTGAGGCAAGAAACTCTCCTGAATTGTACGAGCTGCTTCCAGTTGCTGCTCGATGCGTTGCTTTTCGACGATTGATTCGTGCATGCGGGCGTTTTCGATCGCCAGCGCAACCTGCCGGCCGAAGGTCATAAACAGGTTGAGATCATCATCGGTGAAGGACTGGCCCTCGATGGGATTGATCACCTCGGCCACGCCGATGATTCTGTCCTTGACGATCAGAGGAACTGCTAATATGGATCGGGTCTGAAAGCCGGTTTCTTCATCGAATTTTTTGGCAAATCTCGGATCCGTACGGGTATCCGGAACGATCACCGGTTCGCCCTTTTGCGCACACCAGCCGGCAACGCCCTCGCCGAGGGCCAGGGTGATTTTTTCTTTCGCCTCTGAACCTTTTTCGCCCAGTGCAACCTCACATTCGAGCATCCCGGTCTCTTCGTTGATCAGCATCACCGAGCTGGCCTCAGCGCGCATCACGGTCTGAGCTTTTTCCATCACCAGATTGATGACCTCGTCCAGCTTCAGGGTCGAGCTGATAATCATACTCACCTCGATCAAACTGGACAGCGATTGCACCCGGCTCTGCAGCTGGGTATAATCCGCGTCGCCGTTGCCTGCGGCCGAACGTATCTTGCTCCGCATACTCATCAGTGTGCTTCCAGCCAGTTTTTGCCGACGCCGACATCCGCAACGATCGGCACATTCAGAGAAATCGCTTCTTCCATTTCCCGGCGCACGATAGCGCGCATGATTTCCAGTTCATCTTCCGGCACCTCGAACACCAGCTCGTCGTGCACCTGCATGATCATCAGCGAACGCAGGCCTTCTTTTTTCATGCGCCGGGACAGATTGATCATCGCCAGTTTGATCAAGTCCGCTGCAGAGCCCTGTATCGGAGTATTGATCGCTGTACGCTCGGCAAACTCGCGCACCTGCCTGTTGCTGCTCTGAATTTCCGGCAGGTAGCGTCGCCGGTTCATCAGCGTGGTCACATAGCCCTTCTCCCGTGCCTCGGCAAGCGTTCGGGCAATGTAGGCATTTACCCCGGGATATTTGAGAAAATACTCATCGATGATTGCCCGCGCTTCCTCGCGGGGAATCTGCAGGCGCGATGCTAATCCATATACGCCCATGCCGTACATGATCCCGAAATTGATTTCCTTGGCGCGGCGGCGCACGTCCGCATCGACCGCCTGTTTCTCCACGCCAAAAACCCGGGCTGCAGTCGCTGTATGGATATCATCGCCATCGCGGAACGCTGAAACCAGTGCCTCATCTCCGGACAAATGTGCCATGATGCGCAACTCGATCTGCGAATAGTCAGCATCCAGCAACAGCCAGTCCTCCCGCCCGGGGACAAAAGCACGGCGGATGCTGCGGCCAATCTCTGTACGAATAGGAATGTTCTGTAAATTCGGGTCACTCGAGGACAGGCGTCCTGTGGCAGCGACGGTCTGGTTGTACGAGGTGTGCACCCTGCCGGTTCTCGGGTTGATCAACCGCGGCAAAGCATCGACATACGTACTCTTGAGCTTGGCGATCTCCCGGTATTCCAGCAGACGTGCCGGTAAGGGATGGGTCGGTGCCAGCTTTTCCAGCACAGCGGCATCGGTGCTGTAGCCGGTTTTCGTGCGCCGGATCACCGGCAAACCCAGCTTTTCAAACAGGATGACAGCAAGCTGCTTTGTTGATTGAATGTTAAATTTTTCTCCCGCAATATCATAAATTTCCTGCTCAAGCCCCTGCAGCCGTTCGTGCATTTCTGCAGACATCTGCTCGAGAAACTTCTGGTCCAGCGCAACGCCATTCCGCTCCATGTCCACCAAAACCAGAATCAGAGGAATTTCGACCGTATCCGCCAGCTCGCGCAGCCCCGCCTCTGCCAGCTTTGGTTCGAAGATGCGGCGCAGGCGCTCGGTGATGTCTGCATCCTCGCAGGCGTAACGCGCCACGGTTTCCAGAGCCACTTCGCGCATCGTGATCTGTTTCCTGCCCTTACCAATCAGATCAGATGTCGGTATTTTTTTGATATTGAAATACTCAAGGGCAAGGGCGTCAAGGCTATGCTGTCTGCCGGAGGGGTTGAGCAGGTAGGAGGCGACCATGGTATCAAACGCCAGGCCCCGCACCTGAACGCCATAGTTGGCCAGGACGATGATATCATACTTGGCATTCTGAGCATTTTTGCGCACAGCTTCGTCCTGAAACAGCGGTGACAGTATGTCGAGCAGATCGACGTTTTCGCTGTCTTCGCTGTCCAGAAACAGTTCCTGAAAAGCGCGCCCGGGGGCAGCCTGCCGCACCGGAACATACCAGGCTTCATGTTCCCTGCAGGAAAAAGACAGCCCGACAATCTCAGCCAGCATCGGCACAGCTGATGTGGTTTCCAGGTCGAAAGTAAAATAGCCGGCGTTTTTCAGCGTGTCGAGCACGGTGCGCAGCTCCGCCTCTGTGCGTACTGTATGATAATCGCTGTCATCTGCCTCGCTCGCCGTATCGCTCTGGAAACGGCGCACCAGAGAATGAAACTCCAGCTCCCTGAAGTGGCGAAGCATGTCGCCATCGCCTAAGGGCACGAGTTTCAAGCGGTCAAGATCGAGTTCGATCGGTGCATCGAGATCAAGAGTCACGAGTTTCTGTGACAGGCGGGCAGCCTGCTCGTTGGCCTGCAGGCTCTCGCGAATGGCTTTCTTTTGGATCTTATCGCTATTGTGCAGAATCGCCTCAAGGGAACCGAACTCCTGCAGCAGCTCCAACGCCGTTTTCTTGCCGACTCTCGGCACGCCGGGAACGTTATCCGAGCTGTCACCGACAAGGGCGAGATAATCGACGATCTGCTCGGGAGGAACGCCCATTTTTTCCCGGACTTTCGCAGGATCGATAATTTCAATCCCCGTGCCGTCCCGGCGCAAATTACTCATTTTGATCTGCGGTGAGATAATCTGCATCAGGTCTTTGTCGCCTGTGGCGAGATAGACTTCGATACCCTGATCAGCGGCCTTGCGGGCTAAAGTTGCCAGGGCATCATCTGCCTCATAGCCGGGTACCTCGATGATCGGAATATGCATGGCCTCGATGACTTCGCGCAGTCGCGGCAGTTGTTCGCGCAGCTCATCCGGCATCTTCTCGCGCGTCGCCTTGTATTCAGGATATGCTTCATGGCGAAAAGTTGGCTCGGATGTATCGAATACTACTCCGAGGTAATCCGGCTTTTCATCGTCGATGATGCGCAAAAGTTCGCGCACAAAACCGAAAATTGCGCTGGTATTCTCACCGCGGGAATTGATGAGGGGATTGCGGGCAAAAGCGAAGTGGCTGCGGTATGCGAGCGCCGATCCATCGACGAGATATAGTTTCCTTCGGGATGTCGTGTTCATACTGGGAAATTTAGCAGAAAATCGAATTTATGCAACTCATTTGATCTTAAAGAAATTTAACAGCTTACCACAACTTTATTCAGGATGTCCACTTAACTGAGCACGGTTACATCTTTTCAACCAGAACGGGTGACAACAACACGTGCACTCCAGAACCGGCGTTCCGGTTTCCCCGCAGGGGAAGACCGGAATTCCCGGACTCCGGCACCCACCCTCCGACCCGTACCGCCACATTTATGTCACGGTACATCCTGCCGCCGGTTCCCATACTGAAAATCTACCCACACGATTTGAGAAAAAGCCAAAAGCCTTTCTTCGCGTTCTTCGCGCCTTTGCGGTGAAAAAAAGAGTTATGAATGATTTTTGAACCGCCAAGACGCCAGGGCCGCCAAGAAAAAACCAAAAAAGGGGATGAATATGGATATTGAAAAAGTCGCCCGTGAAATCGTTGATTCGGCCGTCAAGGCTCACCGTATTCTTGGCCCTGGCTTGTTAGAGTCTGCCTACCAGCAGTGCATGGCTTATGAGCTTCGGAAAAGAGGCTGCACGGTTGCATGCGAAGTGCTTCTGCCAGTTTATTATGAAGATCAGGAGATTGACGCCGGCTTTCGTATCGATATGCTTGTTGAAGGGTGCGTTGTCATCGAGAATAAGGCTGTGGAAGCTGTTTTGCCTGTTCACGAAGCACGGTTGCTAACCTATCTGAAACTGAAAAAATGCCGGCTCGGTTTTTTGCTGAACTGGAATGTGCCCCTGATGAAGGACGGCATCAAGCGCATGGTCAATAATTTATAGTTGACCCGTCGAGGGCAAAACCTCAAAGAAAAGCCTTTCTTCGCGTTCTTCGCGCCTTTGCGGTGAAAAAAAATATTTATTGAATCGAATCTCCAGGGAAAAGCCAAAAAGAAGAATACGCTGCATCCGCGCTCCTCTGGTAAGAAATAACTTGCAGAAGACGGAGGAGTTTTTATGCTTGTAGCCATTACCTGTGACATCGAGAAAGACCGCACGCGCAATCGTCTGGCGAAAACGTTGAAAAACTTTGGCCCCCGGGTGCAAAAATCGGTTTTCGAGGCTGATGTGGGTGAGGAAGAGCTGGTGCGGTTGCAGGACGTTCTTGGAAAAGTAGAGCTGCAGAAAGAGGACAGCATTCGTTTATATGTGCTGTGTGCCTCCTGTTCGGGTAAGATCAGGATTTGGGGGAAGGGCGAAGTGACACGCGATGAGGATTATTACATCGCTTGACAGTAGCAACAAACATGCCAAGAGTATATGCCCAAAAATAGGCATACATTACGGAGATGACTCGAACTTTAATAAAATCAGTATATTGGCTCGCACAAAAATTAAAGGAGGTGAAGTCAATTTTGAAAAAAACGCCTTACAAAAACACAGGTTACGGAAACCGCC
>WFTM01000092.1 GCA_015485525.1 Candidatus Zhuqueibacterota bacterium
GCTTCCGCGCGGACGCCGGTATAGGGGTCGTTGCGCAGCAGCAGATTGCCGTCGAGGTCGATCCAGTCGGTCATCGGTGCGAGCTGTGCGGCCGCGGAGATGCCCAGCGAGCTTTCGACCATACAGCCGAGCATGATTTTCAGTCCGAGTGTGCGCGCCAGCGCGATCATGCGCAGCGCTTCCTGAAGGCCGCCGGATTTCATCAGTTTGATGTTGATGCCGTCGTATGCCCGGCTCAGGGCCGGAATATCCCCGGCTGTTTTGACATCCTCATCAGCCACAAGGGGCAGGGGGGAGCGCTGGCGCAGCCAGATGAGATCATCGAGCCGGCCTGCGGGCATGGGTTGCTCGACGAACTCCACGCCGAGTCCGGCAAGCCACTCGATCTTCTCCAGCGCGAGCTGCCGGTCGTGCCAGCCTTCGTTGGCATCGACACGCACGGTTTTCTGTGTCACCTCGCGCAGAGCGCGCATGGTTTCTTCGTCCTGCTCGCCGCCGAGTTTGATTTTCAGAATCGGGAAGTCCCCGGCCTCGCGCACCTTCTGCTGCACCGCCTCGATGCTGTCGATGCCGATAGAGTAGCTGCTTACCGGGCAGGTACGTGGATCGAGACCGAACAGCGCGTGCACGGGCAGGGCGTATTTTTTCCCGACCCAATCCAGAAGAGCGAGATCGAGGGCCGCTTTGGCTGCGTCCTGGCCTGTGGCGAGAGCATGGATGGATTCTTTCACTGGCAGGAAATGGTGCGGATTGCACGCTGCCAGCAGCGGCCGGGCCAGTTCGAGAAAGTCCCGAATGCTGTCAAGACTCTCACCGTACCGCTCGTTGTGAGCTGCCTCGCCAAAACCGCTGATCCCCTCGTGCTCCAGGCGGACAAACCAGTATTCTTTGAACTCCGTCGCGCCGCGCGCTATGCGCCAGACATGCCTGAGGTGCAGCTTTTTTTTCTCTATATGGAGCTTCATGGTGTCTCTTCCGATGTGGTGTGTATCCGTTCCGGCAGCCGGCCCGGCGCAGCAGTGGCCCGATAATTTTATTCATGGTCACAGGATCACTTTTTCCCTGCTCGCCGGGGTGCTGTACTGTACCAGCTAAAGCAGCTGCGTGAGCTTTTCAGTCGGTCGGGCGAGAACGCCCTGATCGCCGCGCAGGACGATCGGCCGTTCGAGAAGCACGGGGTGCGCTGCGATCGCTCGGATGAGATCGTCCTCGCTTTTGGACGGATCATCGAGAGCAAGTTCTTTATAGATTTTCTCCTTGCGCCGCATGATCTCACGCACAGGCACACCGAGGATAGACAATATCCTGCGAATCTCAGCTTCATCCGGTGGTGTTTTCAGGTAGAGAATTTCCTCGAATTCTTTGCCGTGTTCCTGCAGCATGGCTTTTGCCTGACGGCTCTTGCTGCAGCGCGGGTTGTGGTAGATCGTGTATTCCGCCATCTCTGACCTCTCGGGTTTGTCTGAAATCATTCATCAAGCCTGACAATCAGGGCAAATAAAAAAGGCTTTTCCTCAAATTGTTTGGGGTGATGATCCACAACGTAGCCGCCCTGTGATGTTGTTGAATCGGAATAATTGGCTATTTCATAATCTTGCGAAGGCAACGAGCTTTCGCAAGGTTTGGATTTGTCATTTTTTTGTGCCATACAGTTCGCAGCCGTCCCTGAGGCCGCGCAGGGAGCACGCGTTTACGATGTTTGCTCTGATTTCAGCGTCATCGCGCTGGCTGTGCGGCCGAGCAGGGTAATGGCCACGGTCACGCAAGTGCCGATGACGATAAACCACGGCCAGCCCAGTTTCGCGTGATACATCCAGCCAAAAAACGAGTCGATATCACCGGGCGTCATGGGATCGTACAGTCCGAACGCGGGAATCAGGCTGGTCTTGTAAGAGATCAGCACGATCACCAGTGTGCTGATGGTCATTCCCAGGATATTGGTGGCGTTGTTGCCGCGTTCGCGGGTCAGCAACCCGGTGAGAAAGATGCCGAGCAAACCGCCGTAGAACAGGGTCATCACGCCGAGGGCGATGCTGAGCAGATCGGTCTCCGGGTTTTTCATATAAAAATCTGCCACCAGCGTGGCCACGAAAATCAGCAGTGCTCCGATGATCACCGTACTGATTTTTGCCATTTTCATGAAATCGCCGGTGGAGCCTTCGGGCTTGAAATAAGGTTTGTAAAAGTCGTTGATGAAAGTCGAGCTCATCGAGTTGAGTTCCGAATCGATGCTGGACATGGCAGCGGCAAATACCGAAGCGATGATGATCCCGGAAACACCCATGGGCAGGCCGTGCACGATATAGTGCAGGTAGAAATCACCGTTCTGGCCGCTGGCTTTCAGGGATTGCGCCAGTTCGAGCATGGCGTCGCCGGCAGGTCGGGTTTCCACATAAGCGAACAGCAACAGCCCGACGATCATGAACAGGATCGTGACACCGATGCCGATGAATCCGCTGGAAACCATGGAGATTTTGCCGCGATAGCTGTCCTTGCAGGTGAGCAGCCGTTGCACCATGGACTGGTCTGTGCCGTGGGTGGCCATGGTGAGAAAAAAACCGCCGACGATTGCCGGTATAAAATGATAAGCATTGCTGAACAGAGCCAGCCCGCCGTTGGCATCGCGCCAGCTCGTGTCGAAAAAGCGAAGTTTCTGATGTTCATTGAACAAGGTCATCAGCTCTCCGGCGGACAGGGGGATTTCCCCGAGCAGCACCCAGATGCTGGCGATGGCACCGCCCATGAGCACCACTGCCTGGCTGACGTCGGTCCAGATCACCGCCTTGATGCCGCCGTACAGGGTGTAGATGATCGCGATAATGCCCAGGATGATGATCGACCAGACCATGCTGATGCCGGCGACGACTTTCAACGCCAGCGCGGCCATGAACAGGCGCGAGCCGCCGGCAAAGAGCCGGCCAAGCAGAAAAGCACCGGCCGCGGTATTTTTCGTCGGAAAGCCAAAGCGTTCGGTGAGAAAGCCATACACCGTGAACACGCGCATGCGATAGTAAACGCCGATAAACACGAACGCGAGCACAAAGCGCGCGATGATAGAGCCGACGGCAAACTGCAGATAGGTCAGGTCACGCGTGTAGCCCTGTTCCGGTGCGCCGAGAAACGTGGCAGCACTGATTTCAGTGGCTACCAGGGACAAAGAAGCAGCCCACCATGGAATCGAGCGGCCGCCGAGGAAATAGTCCTCCATATTATCCTGCTTGCGCGAGGCCCACAGCCCGATAGCGATGACGATGGCGATATAAGCGAAAATGATGATCCAGTCAAAAACGGTCATGTGCGTGGTCCATTCAGAGTCAGTATGAGTCGTTCTTCCGGTTTGATTCAGCCGCGGAAACATGTCCCGTGCCGATTGCCGCAAATGTAAAAAATAATCCACGGAAAAGAAGAAAAAACGTACCGGGCTTGAACATCACCGCGTTTGTGATTCCGCACCTCACCTGCCCCGAAGTTTTTTCTGCGCCCTGAACTGCATCAGAGTTTTACCAGGCTGTCTGCTTCCTGCAGCATGACGGCCTGCTGCCAGCCGCGTACGGAATTGAATACAGCAATGCCTTCGTTTCGCTGCAGTGCTTCGACAGGCAGAGGGGCTTCGTGGATTTTTCCTTCAGCCAGCAGACGTGCGCGTTCTATGCCCGCCAGCAGGCCGCAGGAAACCGGCGGTGTCAGCCACTCGCCATCAACTTTGACAGCCAGATTGGCGATGGTCGTCTCGGTGAGCTGGCCTTTCTCATTCCATAAAATGACATCATCAGCCTGCGGGCACCCGCGCCGGGCCTGTTCATAGATGGCCCGCCAGGTTGTTTTATGGTAGAGAAAAACCGAATCAACCTGCACGGGCTGCGCAGCCAGCGCCAGACGCAGCGGACTTTTGCCGGCCCCGGGCAGCGGCTGATTTTCGATGTGCCATGCACCGGTTTGGCTCACCAAAAGCCGCACTTTTCGGGCTTCGGGCGGGAATGCCTCTGCCGCCAGATTCAGCGCCTGTTCGATTTCCTGCCGGCGGCAGGAAAAGCCAAAATACTGCGCGGACTGGTACAATCTGTCCAGATGTTCGTGCAGATACCGGTAGCCGTGTTCCGGATGCCAGAGCAGGGTTTCCAGCAGCCGGAACTGTGGCCACTTGCGCAGCAGTACTTCGGCTTTTAACCGGCATTCCTGCCATTCTTCCTGCGAGTCAGAATCCTGCACCACGCCGCTGCCGGTGCCATACTCCGCCACTCCCTGCTGTTTGTCGATCAGCACCGTGCGGATCGCGACATTGAACTGGGCTGTGCGGTTGGGCGAGATGAAGCCAATGCTGCCCGTGTAGATGCGGCGCGGGCTGTTTTCCAGCCCGGCGATGATCGCCATGGTGCTCGCTTTCGGTGCGCCGGTGATTGAGGCACAGGGGAAGAGCCCGGCCAGGGTTCCCGCCGGGTGCAGAGGGATATGCGCGCTGACTTCTGAAGTCATCTGCCAGACCGTCGGGTAGCGTTCCAGGGCAAAGAGCGAAGGCACGCGCACGCTGCCGATCCGTGCCAGGCGGCCGAGATCATTGCGCAGCATATCGACGATCATCAGATTTTCCGCACGGTTTTTTTCGGACTGTTCCAGCCAAAGGCGGCGCTCATGATCCTGCGCACTGGTCAGGCCGCGTGCTGCCGTGCCTTTCATCGGTCGGGTGCGGACGATTTCGCCTTGCTGGCGGAAGAACAGCTCCGGCGAGGCAGAGCAGATGTAAAAATCACCGGTATCAGCAAAGGCGGAGAACCGCGATTGCTGGCCGGCATGCAGGCTTTGAAACAGGGCAAAAGCGTCACCGCTGAAGCGGCTGCGCAGGCGCATGGTGAAATTGACCTGATAGGTATCACCTGCTGCGATATGCTTTTTGATGCTGGCGATGGCGTGGAAATACTCGTTGCGGCTGAGGGGCATCTGCCAGGGACTGAGGAAAAAACGGCCATGACTCCCGGGCAGTTCGGCCAGTTGCTGCGGCGCGTCGAAAATCCCAAACCAGGCCAGGGGAAAGCCGCTGCCGGTGCGGGTTATAAAAGCCGGATCAAAAGCAGGTGCTGCCTCATAGGCAAGAAAGCCTGCAGCATGCCAGCCGTTCTCCGTGGCCCGGCGCACTTCTGCCAGTACGGCCGGAACCTGCTGGAGCTGATGCGCGACCACGATACGCTGCGGCCGGGAAAAATGCAACCAGCAGCCGGAGTGGTCATCGAAAAGCCACAAGCAGGGCGATTGGGGCGCACCGGTCGATGGAGAAGCAGGCATGGCTTTCAAAAGAGAGTAGATAGCAGGCTGAAGGCGGCAAAGCCGAACGCGAGCACGGTGAGCGATAACAAAGCCATGGCAACTTTGTTGTGCAGCGGTGTTTCGGTAGCGCGTTCGCGATATTTCAGCACCATTGCACTGAGGTAGCCACCGGCAAAGCCACCAGCGTGGGCGAAGTTATCCACACCGGCAAAGACCAGCCCGAAGATGAGCAGGAAAATGGCGATCTGCCCGAACTGGCGATACATCTCCATGCCATAAACACCGCCGCGATCCCGGCCATAGTACACCGCCGCACCGATCAGCCCGAGGATGGAACCGGATGCGCCGAGGGTAAAATCATTGAACAGGCTGGAAACCAGAAAACCGAGAATGCCGGATACCATGAAGATGATGAAGAATCGCGCCGGCCCGTAGAGCTCCTCCATCAACGGGCCGACCTGGCGCAGCCAGTACATGTTGAACACGATGTGCAGCAGGCTGCCGTGCAGGAAAATGGCCGTGATGACAGACCACCAGTGCCCGGCGCTGAAAACCGGAACCCGGCCGGTCATGCCGAGGCTGAAGAGCACGTACTGGTCAGGTGAAAGAAAGGAAAACAGCATGCCGAAAACAGAACCGCCCTGCATTTGAAACAGAGCCGCCGGGTTGAGCAGGAGCGAGATGACAAAGAGAGCGACACAGGTGGTAAACAGGCCGCTGATATAGGAAAAGTTGCCGTGCAGAAGATTTTGCAGTCCCTCAGGCGCACCTGCCGGCCCGCCCGGGTTTTTCAGGCCGCAGTGGATGCACTCCTGAGCGTTTTTACTGATCAATTTGCCGCAGCGCGGGCAGAGCATGGAGCCTATGGTGTTGGACATGATTTCCGTTGCATGGGTGTGATTATCGATAAACCTTGTGAAGGTTCTGAACCTTCGCAAGGTTGAACATTGAGCAAGGTTAATTTGAACAGTGAGAATAGGCATCCTGCCGCAAATTTGCAAGTGGTTTTGCATGTGGCACCCCGCACCGGAGACCGTAGGGGCGCCATAGTTGGCGACATGAATGTCGGGTTACAGCCCGCCGCCCGTACCCCGTACCGCGACATTTATGTCGCGTCTCAGAGCCGTCCGCACTCAAGTATCTTGAATAACGAAGTGTTGGTATGGCACGACATGAATGTCGTGCTTCATCAAACTGTGCATCCTTCCGTGATGTTTATGCGCGTTGCTGTCTCTTCCTATTCATCCAGAATAATGAGAAGAGTCGTGGTTTGCGACATGAATGTCGCGGTACGCTTTGGCCCGTACGGGTTTCTCCAGCACCCGCACACATCAGATTTACCTTGCCTTTTTACGCCGTGGTGTGCATTTTCCCGCATTCGGAAAAGAGCCATGCTCTGCATGGGACATGCAAAAACGCGACCCCAAAACATCGATCGAAACTATGACAATGACCATTCCGGGAGTATCCCGCGGCTGCCAATGGCTGCTCATCGCAGCTTTTTTTGCTCTGATTTTTACCTCCGGCTGCACACAAAAAAAGCAGCCCTCACCTGAGGTGCTGCGCCAACTGGTGACCCTCAGCAGTGTCGGCTGGGCCTTTCTCGAAGAGAACAAACTCGCTGAGGCGGAAGCGAAATTTCAGAAGATGATCGAGCTGGCGCCGGAAAACCATGCCGGCTACGCCAATCTCGCTTATGTGTATCTGCGCATGGGTGAGTACAGCAAGTCCGAGCAGCAGGCGCGCGAGGCTCTGCGCCGCGATGACAGCGATGCGCTGGTCTATCTCATCCTCGCAGAGGTGTACGACCTGACGCAACGCGATCAGGATGCGGCTGTCGCTGTTGAAGAAGCCCTGAAGCGGGAGCCGGAAAACATCAAGGTTTTGTATAAAAAGGTACAGTTCCTCCAGCGCCGGCAGGATGACGAAGCAGCCCGGCAGCGGCAGCAGATTTTACAAAAACTGGCCAGCCTCGAACCCGCCAACCTCGTCGTGCGCTTGCAGCTCACAGAGGTCCTGCTCAAATCCGGCCAGGGGGACGCTGCCCTCGCGGAGCTTGAAGCCATACGCCAGCAAGTTCCGGAGTTGCCGGCACAGGCCCGGCCTTTTTTCCGGAAAGCGATCGATCTCCTGCACAGCGGCGAGGTACGCCAGGCTCTGACCCAGTTCATCATCACGCAGAATTTTCTGCGCGTAACGCCGTTGTATCAGGCCGGCCTGCGTCGCCTGGAAGGGCCGGGGGCCACAGTGGTCGGCGAGCCGATCGTTACGCTGAGTACGGATTTTGCCGGGGAGGTTGCTGAAGGGGAAGACCTGCTCGATAAAATGCGCTTCACCGATGCCAGCGAACAGTCCCGGCTTGCGCAGGTCGTACCTGCAGCAGGAGCCGGACGCACGCTCGCAGTGGCAGATTTTGACGGCGACGGCGATGTGGATCTGTTTTTCGGGAGCATGGGTGATGAAGCCGGTTTGCTGAAAAATGAGTTCGGCCGTTTTGAGAATGTTGCTGAAACCGCTGGCGTGGCACACAGCGGCCGGGATGTCAGCGCGTTGTTTGCAGACTATGATAATGACGGCAAGCTGGATCTGTTCGTCTCCGGCGAGAAGCAGAATCGCCTTTACTACAGCGAGGGGGATAGCCTGGAACGCCGCTTCGTACCCGGAGCAGCCCGGTTCGATGGGCTTTCTGCCCATAAGGCGCTGTTCGCCGATTTTGATCACGACGGCGATCTCGATCTCTATCTTGCCGGACCCGGCAAAAATCGTTTCTGGCGCAATAATGCGGATGGCAGTTTCACCGAGCGCGCCCGCTTTGCCCGCCTCGCCGGGGAAGACATCACCAGCCTGGATGCCGCATTCGGCGATTTTGACGACGATGGTGATCTCGATCTGCTCGTTCTCAACAAAGACGGCAGCCTGAACCTGTACAGCAACCAGCGCCAGGGACAGTTTCGCGATCGCGCCGCCGAAGCCGGGTTGCAGCCTGTGCCGGGTGCCCGTGCCCTCGCGGTCGGGGATGTGAATAACGACGGATTTCTGGATATCTTTATCAGCGGCAGGCAGCACGTGCTGCTGTTCAACTCGGGCGAAGGCCGGTTCCGGGCAGACGAAAAAGCACATCAGAGTCTTCGCCCGCTCAATGGCCTGCAGGTGCGCACAGCAGTTTTTTTCGATTTCAACAACGATGGCTATCTCGACCTGATCGCCGGCGGCAACGACTCCGGAACGCCGCTGCAGCTGCTGCACAACCGCCGTGATGGCTCCTTTGAACCGGCGAATTCTCTCCTGCCCGAGATACCCCGGCCGGTGCACCAGATCGCTTTGTTCGATTATAATGAGGACGGCGATCAGGACGTCCTGCTCGCTCTCGATGACGGCACGGTGCGTCTGTTGCGCAACGATGGCGGCAACATCAACCATTATTTCAACCTGCAACTCGTAGGCCTGGGGGCAGGCAGCGGCAAAAACAACCATTTCGGCATCGGCGCCAAGGTGGAAGTGCGCGCCGGTGATCTCTATCAGATGCGGGTGGTCACTGCTCCGGCGACCCACCTCGGGCTTGGTCACAGGCTCAAAGCAGATGTCGTGCGCATCTTGTGGCCGAACGGTGTGCCGCAGAATTTATTCTACCCCAAGAGCGATCAGGACCTGATCGAAGAACAGATACTCAAAGGCTCGTGTGCGTTCCTCTATGCCTGGAATGGCGAGCGCTACGAATTTGTTACCGATATCATGTGGCGCAGTGCGCTGGGCATGCCTCTGGGGATCATGGCCGGAGAGATGGCCTGGGCTTCGCATAAATCCACCGATGAGTATTTGAAAATTCCCGGTGACCGCATCGTACCGCAAAATGGGAAAATCCGTCTGCAGATCACCGAAGAGCTGTGGGAAAGCGCTTATTTTGACAAACTGCGCCTTGTTGCTGTCGATCATCCGGACACGGTGGAAATTTTCATGGATGAGCGTTTCATCCCGCCCCATCTACCGCAGAATCCCATGGTTGTGGCACGCGACCTGCGGCCGCCAGCCTCGGTAAAGGACGGGCTCGGTCGTGATGTACGCGGGCTGTTGCTGGAGCAGGATGACCAGTTTGTGGCCAGTTTTCACCCCGGCCCGTACCAGGGGATCACCGAGCCGCACGAGCTGATCATCACGCCGGAGTCGGGAACAGAAGGGCATACGCTTCTGTTACTCTCTGGCTGGCTTTTCCCGGCCGATGCCAGCATCAACGTGGCGGTCGCCCAGTCCGGCAGCGTGCACATGATGCCTCCGGTGTTGCAGGTGCCGGATGCGGATGGCCGCTGGCAGACCGTGGAGCCGGATTTGAGTTTCCCAATGGGGAAAAATAAAACGATCGTCGTGGATCTGACGGGGAAATATCTGTCGCAGGACCGGCGGGTGCGCATCCGTACCACTATGCAGATTTACTGGGACCGCGTTGCCTTTGCCGTGCCGCTGCCCGAGCTGCCTGAGCGTGTCCGGCGCACGGAGCTGGCACCCGAAGCGGCTGACCTGCACTATCGCGGTTTTTCCCGGCCGTTCAGGAAGGGAGGGCGTTATGGCCCGCACTGGTTTGACTATAATGAGGTCAGCACAGAACAGAAATGGCGCGATCTCGAAGGCTGGTACACACGCTACGGCGAAGTCGGCGAGTTGCTGCAGGAGTCCGATGATATGTATGTTCTCTTGAACGCCGGCGATGAAGTAACCGTCGATTTTGATACCGCCCTCTTGCCGGAGCTGCCTGCCGGCTGGCAGCGCGATTATCTGATCTATACCGATGGGTGGATTAAAGATGGTGATTTGAATACAGCGCATGGCAATACCGTCGGGCCTTTGCCTTTTCACGACATGTCCGCCTATCCGTATGATGGCAAGGAGACGTTCCCTGATGATCCGCGCCTGCGTGAGTGGCGCAAAAAATACAATACCCGGCGCGTGGATAACAAGGCGTTCAGGGAGCGCCTGCGTAGAGGGGATGAGTGAGCAGGCAGAAGTTATGTGATGGACGCAAAGATGCGGGCGCGCGGGGTTCAAAGTTTTCGGCTATTCTGCCTTTCCCAGCGTCAAGTGCTTTATTGTGAAAACATCTGAACAAAACCGCTGTTCAATTTCAATAAAACAAGGAGTCAACATGAGAGTATTTGCAATTCTGGTCCTGGCCGCTGCGCTGGCTGGATGTTCCGGAGACGACAAAGCTGCTTCGCAGCAGGAAAAAGGCGCGGCAGGTGGAGCGGAGAAGGCCGGCCCGGTTGCTGCGGTGACAGATCAGAATTTTGATCAGGAAGTGCTGCAGGCTGATAAACTGGTGTTGGTGGATTTCTGGGCGGTCTGGTGCGGGCCGTGCAAGATTATCAAACCCCACCTCGAGGCTCTGGCGACGGAATATACCGGCCAGATCAAAGTGGTGGCGCTGGATACGGATAAAAATCCGGCGATAAGCAAGAAGTATGGTATTCAGTTTTTGCCCACAGTGCTCTTTTTCAAAAATGGCGAGATCGTCGATAAATTCGTCGGCGTCAAGTCGAAAGAGCAGATCGAAAACATGATCAAAAACCATCTCACCGCATCGTGATGAGCTATGCTGCTGCCGCGTTTGGTCAGTATGGAACGCGGCAGCGCGCTGTTTATTCTACCAGTAAAATCATACCGCTTTCAGGCGCAAGCACGAGCTGCAGCCTGCCCGCCGAAATTGTGAACTGCTCTCCTCCGATCAAGTCCGTTGCTCGCTTTAAATCGTAAAATTCCGGTACAGGGATCGTTACGTGTTGCTTTTTCCGGCTTTTATTCAATGCCACGATGATCCGCTCATAGACATCAGACCGTATGTACGCCATGGTGTGTTTTTCTGCCAGGAGAATGTGGAAATCGCCGTGCCGCAGGGCTGAATGCTGCCTGCGCAGGTGCACCAGCCGGGCGACTTTCTGCCACATCTCGCGCTCGTGCACGTTGAGCTGTGCGCCGAAGCGCATGGGTCTGCGGTTGTCCGGGTCTGCAGCACCGGTCATGCCGATTTCGTCGCCGTAGTAGAGCGTCGGCACGCCGGGTATGGTGAGCAGCCAGGTCATGTACAGCCGGGCGCGCTGGTAGCTTGCCGGGTCATCGACCTGTGGTGGATTTTCCCAGCCCACGGCAACAGCATCGGGTGTGGTCAGAGTGATATCGCCATCGGCGAAAGCCATGTAGCGCACCTGGTCATGGCTGTCCATGATATTACCCATGAGATGATTCATCCCGTACACGGTAAAGGTTTTGTGGATTCCGGCTGCGAGATCGCGGAAATGGCCATCCTCGCTGAGAAAGGCGCGTTTGGCCGGGTCGAAGAGGTTGAAATCGAACTGGGCGTCGAGCTGGCCGGGTGTTACATAGGAGCTGACCAGGTCATAGCCACCGAATGTTTCGCCGATCTGATACACAGGAATTTCGCGATGTGGATCGACGTGCAGTCGGATTTTGCGCGTCAGCGTGCGCCAGAAACGGTTTGGAATGTGCTTGACCGCATCCTGCCGAAAGCCATCGACGCCGGTTCTCTGCAGCCACCAGATCGCGTTGTCAGTCATGACCTGCAGTGCCTCCTCGGAATTCTGGTAGTCGAATGAGGGCAGGTAGGGCTCGAACCAGGTGGTCAGGCGGTACTCATCCCACAGACGGATGTTTTTCCGCCCGTCGGGCAGCTCAACGGTGCCAAACCAGTCGCGGTGCCGGCTGAAATAGGGATGGTCTTCATGCACATGGTTTGCGATGAAGTCGAGAAGAATGCGGATGCCGCGTTCGTGCGCCCGCTGCACCAGCGTGCGCAGCAGGGCCATGTCGCCAAAACGCTCATCCACGGAACGTGAATCCACGGGCCAGTAACCGTGATACGCGGCAAAGAACTCCCGCGGCGGAGGATATTCCTGCCATGCTTTATCGGTATTGCGCACCACGGGAGAAAGCCAGAGTACGTTAACGCCGAGGGAGTCGAAATATCCGGCTTCGAGTTTGTCGAGAATGCCCTGCAGATCGCCACCGTAGAAATTGGCCTTGGGCTTGACACGCGGGTCATCCACAGGGCGGGTGTTGTCCGGGTCGCCGTCGTAAAAACGATCGACCATCACGGAGTAGATGATCGCATCCTGCCAGGTGAAATTCTGCTCTGCCGAACGCAGTGGCACGCCGTTTTGCATCGGCACGGTGACGAACAGGGTGCTCTGGCCGTTCTGGCTGACAGCCACGCGCAGGGAGGTGCGCCCGGACAGCCGGTTTTTGGGCAGGTGTACGCTGATCCGGTTGCCGGAGACGGCGATGTTCTCGATCGCAACACGGCTGTTGTCGAGCAGGGCGAGAACCTGTTGCGGCTCCAGCTTTCCGGGCTGTTTTTCGTGGCTGTACATGAACTGCAGCGTGATGTTGTCAGCATCGCCGGACATGCCCAGGATATGCAGCTCTGCACGGTGCGGAAACCGCGGCTCGACGATGAGCAGTGAGTTGTATTCGCCAAAGGGATTGAGTACTTTCCTCGGGTTATTCGGATCGGGGAACTCTTTTTCATCCATGAAGAAACGGTATTCGTAGCGCCCGGGGTCGAGCTCGACTTCGACGCTGTACTCACCATCGCCGTTTTCATCGAGCATGCGGATGTCGCTGCGGTTCCAGGAGTTGAACGAGCCGAACAGTGTCAGGGAGCCGGGCTTCTGCGGCGGGCGGTAGCTGAAGCGGTGGCGCTGTTTTTTTTCGACAAAAACCGGAATAGACAGGTTCTGGTCGTGAAAAGAAAAATCGATAGTCGTGGCGCCTTCGAATTCTGCATCAGGGCGCAGGATAAGCGTGGCGTTCTGCGGCTGCCATTGCAGTGAGATATCCCCATGGTCCGAAAATTCCAGCGTATAGTCATGGGCGAAAAACAGGTCGCTGACCAGCACGGTGTCTGCCTTGCCCGAGGCGAGACGCAGCGGCTTGATGACATCGTGGATCGTTTCCAGCTCGTGCGACGGGCCGCATCCCAGGTTGAACACAAAGAGCAGAAGCAGAGAGAGTATCATGGATTTCATCGGATTCCTGATCTGTTTGGTGGAGAAAGATTTGGGTTTCACTGAGTCGTCAGCACGGTAAAATTGGAGGCGCGCTGAAGCGCGCACTACGAA
>WFTM01000093.1 GCA_015485525.1 Candidatus Zhuqueibacterota bacterium
GTGGAAGAATAGGAGTGCAGCGAATTTTTGTCATCATAATTAAATGGCTGTGATATAGCAAGTAAAAAAATACGGTTTTGTGCTTTTTTTGACGTTGGCTTTTGGCTGGCGCTACGCGATGTCGTGCTTCCCTTTATTATGTGGACTTTCCCTTCGAGCAACGCTCTGGATTGTGCCAGTTATCCTGCTTGATTTTCCGGGACGCGTACAAAGATGGTGCGCCACACAGGCGTGCGCAGGCTGTGATGAACCAGCGCGTGCGCTGGCGTCAGCCGGGGTCTCGGGAGATACGTCTTGCGGGATACACTGTCAGTCTCTATATTTCAGCTTTCAATCGCGATTTCCCGGATGCAAAACACTGATCTGTGGACAAATCAGGTCACGTTGAAATCTCCGGGCAGCATAGACCGCAAAGAGACCGATCCATGAACCTGCCCCAAATTCTCGAAAATCTGCGCAACGACAGCGCGTTCATGCGCAACATCACCGCCTGGAAGCACCAGCCGGCACAGCCGGCGCGCTATGGGCCCTGGCCGGAACGTATCTCGCCGGTTCTGCGCCGGGCATTGCAGCAACGCGGTATTTCCCGGCTGTACACCCACCAGTCGCAGGCCGTGGAGGCGGTTTTTCGCGGCGAGAACGTTGTCACCGTTACCCCGACAGCCTCCGGAAAGACGCTGTGCTATAATATCCCGGTACTGAACACGATCCTGAGCAACCCCGAAGCACGGGCGTTATATCTCTTTCCGACAAAGGCGTTGTCGCAGGATCAGATGCACGAGGTGCATGAGCTTTCATCCGCCACAGGCAGTCCCATCAAAGTGTACACCTTTGACGGCGACACCCCGCAGAGTGCCCGCAAGGCGATCCGTTCTGCCGGCCACATCGTCGTCACCAATCCGGACATGTTGCACCAGGGCATTCTGCCGCACCACACCCTGTGGATCAAACTATTTGAAAACCTGCACTACATCATCATCGACGAGGTACATCATTATCGCGGGGTGTTCGGCAGCCATCTCGCCAATGTCGTGCGCCGCCTGCAGCGGATCTGTGCGTTTTACGGCAGCAGCCCGCAGTTTATCTGCAGCAGTGCGACCATAGCCAACCCGGCGGAGTTGACAGAGAAAATCATCGAGGCGCCGGTTCGCCTGATCGATGATAACGGCGCGCCGCGGGGGGAAAAGCACTTCATTCTCTACAACCCGCCTGTCGTCAACAAGGAGCTTGGCATCCGCGCCAGCTCGGTCAAAGAGAGTGAAAAGATCGCGCGGCGGTTTCTTTCCGCCGGCGTGCAGACCATCGTCTTCGCCCGTTCGCGCAATCGGGTCGAAATATTGACCAAATATCTGCAGGAAGCCACGCGCCGGAATCCGAAACTGCAAGGGAAAGTCAAGGGCTACCGCGGTGGCTATCTGCCCGGGGAACGGCGCGAAATCGAGAAGGGGCTGCGCAACGGGGAGATTCTCGGCGTGGTCAGCACCAACGCGCTGGAGCTGGGTATCGATATCGGCCGCTTGCAGGCCTGTGTCATGAGTGGCTATCCCGGAACCGTGGCCAGCACCTGGCAGCAGGCGGGACGCGCAGGCCGGTCGATCGAAACCTCGGTCGTTGTGCTCGTCGCCTCCTCCCTGCCCCTGGATCAGTACATCATCCAGCAGCCTGATTTTTTCTTCGGCAAATCTCCGGAAACCGGCATCATCGATGCGAACAACCTGCTGATCATGATGAGCCACATCAAATGCGCCGCTTTTGAGCTGCCTTTTACCGATGGAGAAAAATACGGCCGGGGCGCGGGCACGGTCGATGCCACGGCGGATATTCTCGACTATCTGCAGGAAAAAGGCGTCTTGCATCACGCCGATGGCAAATGGCACTGGATGGCAGAAACCTATCCGGCCGAGGCCGTTTCCCTGCGCAGCGCCAGCACTGAAAATGTCGTCATCATCGACCGCACACGCGAAGAGCGGGTGCTCGGAGAGATAGATTTTATCATGGCACCGCTCTATGTGCACGAGGATGCCATTTACCTGCACGGCACTGAGACCTATCACGTCGATCGCTTCGACCGTGAACGCAAAAAGGCCTACGTGCACCAGGTTGAGTCGGATTATTACACCGATGCGCAGGTGAAATCCTCGCTGAAAGTTCTCGATGTTTTTGCTGAGTCTGAAATTCGTGAAGGCAGCAAGGCCTTTGGCGAGGTGAGTGTGACCACTGTACCGACGATGTACAAAAAAATTCGCTTCCGCACTCACGAAAACATCGGCTGGGGGCCAATCGAGCTGCCGGAGATCGACCTGCAGACCAGCGCGTTCTGGCTGGAATTTTCGCCGGGAACGCAGGAAAAGCTGGAGATGGAGCAGCAGGAGCTCGGCGACGGTCTGAAGGCTCTGGCCAATATCCTCAACCAGGTCGTACCTGTCTATATCATGACCGACCCCGGCGATATCATTGCACTGCCGATGGTGCGCAGCCCCTTTTCCGACAATGCGACCATCTACCTGTACGAGAAATATCCCGGTGGTGTCGGACTATCGGAAAAGATGTATCATGCCCTGGATGATATCCTGCTGGCAGCTCGCGATCTGCTCGCACGCTGCATCTGCGAATCGGGGTGCCCCGGTTGCGTCGGGCCTGAGCTGGAGGTGGGGGAAAAAGGCAAATCATCGGCTTCGCGCCTTCTCCGCCTGCTGATCGATGGGAGCTCTGCGCCGCCCCTGAAATGATTATGCGGGTAATTTATCAGCGCAGTACGCGCTCGAGATCCGCGAGCATCCGGCGGGCGTTTTCATGGCCGGGATCATAGCGCAAGCTCGCCCGTACGGCATCCCGGGCCTTGCGATACTCCTTCAGCATCAAGTAAGCCCGGGCCAGCGCAAACTGGCCTGCGGCCAGCGCAGGGTCTTCCTGCACAGCACGCTGGTAGTAGTCTGCTGCCGCACGATAGTCCTTGCGCCGCCAGGCAACATTGCCGAGGTTGAAAAGCGCCAGCTTATTGTGGGGATTGATATCCACGGCCCGCAGCCAGGCCTGCTCCGCCTCTGTCTCCTGCCCCAGCTTTCTGTACACCACACCGAGATTTACCCAAACTCCGGCATCGTGCTCGTTACGAGCCAGCACACGCTGATACAGCCGCAGGGCTGAGTTGAGGTCCCCTCCCTGCTCATAAATTTTGGCCAGATTCTGCAAACTCGCCGCATGCTCCGGCCACACCTGCAAAGCCTTGAGCAGCAGTCCGGCAGCCACGCCGAGCTCACCCTTTTGCTGCACCTGCTCAGCACGAAATCCCAACACCAGTGCCCACCGTTTGCGCAGAGCCGCCTGCTTTTCTCCTGCCTTGCCGAGGGTTTCGATGAGCAGGTTGTGCAGGGCCACATCCTCATCGGAGAGAATGTGTAATCCGGCTAAAGCCATGGCCCGGATATCCAGATCATCGTGACCGAGGAAGGCACGCAGTGCCGGCACCACACGCTCATCGACAGACCGTGCCGGATGCAGCATACTTACGAGACGAGCCAGAAGCGCGGCCTGGCCGGCGGTAAACTTCGAGTGCGGGTCGAGAGCGTCGAGCAGAACCGCGGGGTCGCTGCCGGCCCCCAACGCCTGCAGCAGGGCTTGCGTTTCCGGTTTCAGAGGTTTCAGCGGCCCCCAGCCCTCTTCGACCTGCTGCTGCAACTCCTCGGGAGAGCGGTCCTCATGGCACTGCCGGCAGGCTCCCTTGAGTCCAAACCGGGCATCCAAAGCCGGCCGGGGGATGGAAATGGTGTGATCCGAGCGGGCGAAGCGCAGTTTCTCACCCATGGCTTTGTGCTGCAGAAAAGGCATGTGGCAAGCGGTGCACTCGCTGCCCGCAGAACCGGGCTTGTGCAAGGTATGCTGTTGCGGATTTTCAGCCTTGGAGACGTGGCAATCGAGGCACTGGCCGTCATCGAACTTGCCCTGCAGGCGATTGCCACTGATATCGCGGTAGTCCTGCGCGTGCGGATCGTGGCAGTCAACGCAGGTCATCGAACCGTTGATATAACAATCGCTGAAAAGGTGATTCTGCTGATATCCGAATGCTTTGATGCGCCCATCCGGATGCCAGGGATTGGCGCCGAGCATGGGGAATTTGAGAGCGTAATACTCCTTCAGGCCGCGGCCGGGCAGATAGCCGGGCTGCAGGGCGTCCTTGAGGGCATGGCAGCGAAAACAGACATCGAGAGAGGCGTCTTTATCGAACACCGCCAGAGGCTGCAGGCCGATATCAGCAGACTGCCCCGGTTGCGAGCGCATCTGCTCAACGTGCTTTTTGGCCGGGCCGTGGCAGGATTCGCAGTTGATGCGCAGGGTTTTATATCGGGAGTCATATTTTTTGCGCGCCGGGTCAAAGCGGGTCTGGATTTGGCTGCCGTGACATTCCTGGCAGTTGAGAAAATCCGGTGTCGTGCCCAGCACGCGTGAGGGTGGCCATTCGCTGAGTTCGGTCATGCTCAAATTTTCGTCGATGGGAATCCAGCCGCGGCCTTTGGTCTCACCGAACCAGACTTTTTCATCGCGGATAAAATCAAAGGGCAGGAAGCGCAAGGTGCCATCCGGAAAGCGGGAGAAGTAGGTCTGCGTACCACCGCCGAACATGTGACCACCGCCGACCATGGCATCGACGGGAAAGACGCGTTCCGCAAATCCATCCTGCCGAACGCGAAACTGCGGAGTTCCTTTTTTATCTATCTCAGGAACCATAACCCCGTCGCGAAAGCGCCGCGGCCTGCCATCGAACCGGCCGAGCAGCGCCATCGTTCCCGGCTCACCACCGGCACGGCCATGGGTGGAAGCAGCCCATTTCCGGTAAATCTCCGCATGGCATTCGCGGCAGGTTTCTGAGCCGGAGAAGTCAGCGAACGTGATCGCAGGTTTTGCAACCAGAAAAGGAGGAAATTCCCTGCGCTGGACAGGGCTGTCGTCAAACCATCCCTGCCGGGACATCATGTACACAGCCGATATGCCTGCCACAAGAACCAGCAAGGCGGCGAGCCTGGGAGAAAACACGTTCCGGGATGGACTCTGATTCTTTTTCGTACTCATCGCTTGTAACTCTTGCCTCGATCGTTTGATTCGCAACCCGGTACTTTGCGCAGAGACTATACGGAATGACTTTTTGAGGGCATCTAATCGTGTGGGTTGCATTGTCGCCCAGGCGTATCGCGACATTCATGTCGCGCGGCACAATACTTTTCGTTATTCAGCATGCTTCAGCGGGGATAGCTGTGACGCGACATAAATGCCATCGTTTCTGCTTATCCTACTCTCTCAGCTTTGGGCGTAGCCGGGTATCACCGCAAAAGCGTGAAGAACATTGCTGAGTCGTAAAAATCTGTGACAACAA
>WFTM01000094.1 GCA_015485525.1 Candidatus Zhuqueibacterota bacterium
AAATGCGTCGGATTGATTCGCTGCGGAGGGTTCGGATATCGGGGGATGTGGAGTGGAGGTACCGGTTTGCAGCGCATGTTCATTATCATACTTAAACATCTGTCGTTTTGCAAGAAAAAATTATGGCTTTGTATTTTTTGATGTGGGCTTTTTTGCGCTGCAGGAGAAGACCGTCCAACGACAGGTATGTTCCCCGCTCAGACTGCGTTGTCTCCCAAAAGGCTGTACACCATCCAATCCGGCACACTGCAGACGAATGAATGCCATGAATTTCCTTGTCCGCAAGGGCATGATTTCGTATACTTTTGCCCTACCGTACTGAATCCGATCATCCCAAAACTGCAGGAGTCCACTGTGAAGCTGTATCGTGACAATACCGCCCTGATCATCGTCGATATCCAGGGAAAGCTGGCGCACCTGATGCATGAAAAAGAATCACTGTTTCGCAATGTACAGCGCATGATCGATGGTGCTGGTGTGCTCGGTCTGCCTATCGTCTGGGCAGAACAGAACCCCGGGGGGCTGGGGCCAACCATCGAGGAGATTGCAGCACACCTGCAGGGGCACGAGCCGGTGGAAAAAATGTGCTTCAGTTGCGCTCAGAGTGAGAGTTTTATGGAGAAGCTGAAAGCGACTGGAAGGAAAAATGTCCTGCTCACCGGCATCGAAACCCACATCTGCGTTTTCCAGACAGCGCGCGATCTGCTCGAAGCCGGATACGGTGTGCAGGTCGTGGTCGATGCGGTTTCCTCGCGCACAGCGCAGAACAAGGCCATCGGCATCGAGCGCATGCGGCTCGCCGGCGCTCTGCCGACCTGCACGGAAATGGCGTTGTATGAACTGCTCGGCGAGGCAGGCGGCCCTGAGTTCAAAGAGATTCTCAAAATCATCAAATAGATTGTATGGGCCCAAACCAGATCGTACCCATGTTGTACCGCGAAATAAATGTCGCAAAGTACGATATTTTCGTTATTCAGGAACCTCTTCACACCACAGATGCGGTGTGCAGAGAGAATCCCGATCAGGCCCGAATAGCGAAGTCAAATGGAGAACCGGATGTTCTCAGGCTGACGAAAGAGAAAGCGGCCTCACCTGTCACCGGCCTCGAAGACGCCGCTGCGGCCGCCTTCTTTGCGCAGCAACCTGATGCCATGGATGACCATGGATTTATCGACAGCCTTGCACATATCGTAGAGCGTCAGGGCAGCTACGCTGCATGCGGTCAGGGCCTCCATCTCGACGCCTGTCTTGCCTTCGCAGCGAACTGTACTGCAGATGCGGGCACCCTCATCGTCAAGGGTGATTTCGACCTCTACCTGGGAGAGCATCAAAGGATGGCAGAGCGGGATCAGCGCTGAAGTCTGCTTGGCGGCCATAATGCCGGCAATGCGGGCAACCTGTACAGCGTCTCCTTTTTTCAGTTTATTCTCCCGCAACAGGGTGAGAGTTTCCGGCTGCAGGGAAATAAAGCCCTCGGCCACGGCTTTACGCCGGGTAATCGCTTTATCACCGACATCGACCATCGTTGCTTCGCCTGAACCCTTCACGTGCGTCAGGCGCTTTTTTTTATCAGCCATAGTGCCTCATCACATTAAATCTGAGCCGATTGATTCACAGCATTGTGCCATTTTTATCTGTATCTTCCTCCCGACATCCAGTTTGCTCAGCAAACCAGGCCTTGCCCAGATTCCGATATTTGTCATTCCAGCCAGGCGAAGCGCAGCGCCGGACTCTCATCTTTTCGGACACATGCCTACGTCTGGGAGATTCCGGTCTTCCGCAGCGCGGAAACCGGAATGACGGCGCTGGCGCAGACACGTGCTGTTTTCAGGTGGTCTGATTGAAAAGATGCATCCGCGCTGAGTTAAGTGGATAACCAGAGTATTCTTCTGATTGAAAATCCACCCCGTTGGGGCGAACCACCCGGAAGGCCCGCTTTGCGGATTTGTTAGATTCCTGTGACATGACCGACATGGTAGCGATAGTCAGGCAGAAATTCAAGCAAAATTGCAGCGCGCCAGGACTTGCGGGGCACGATGAACGTATTGTCGGCCATCATCTCGTCACACCGCTCCCGCGGTGTGACGTCCCTGTTGCCGCTCCTGCGGCAGTACCACACGCGAAACGAGATACCACATGCCCCGAATGTTCGTATCGATACCGAGGGTCTCCGGTATCTCCGTAAAGGTGGCTATTTTCAGGCGCGATAAATCGCGCACGACGAACGTATCCTCTGTACGCACTTGCGTGCCTGGTCTCACATCCCCCCGGCCCGGCTGCGGGCCGGGCCTGTCCCACTTCGAAGGGGGATTTTTCATCTCGTCATGATGCGTGTGTATTCCCCCGCAACTGTTATTGGCCCTTGCTGGTCTTTCCTGTATTGCCACTCATCCCAAAACTCTTTCATTTCACTATAATTTTGAATACTGTAAACATTCTTCAAAAAAAGGTACTGGCGCAGTTTTTTGGCCAGACTCGCCCGAGTACTGATCTGTGGATCGGTCAACGATATTTTCAAGCCACTCTATCGACGGAAACGAACCTATGCGATTGCGACCCTATCTGCTCTCATTCCTGATCATTCTCTTCCCCCAACTGCTGCAAGCTGAGCAAGGGCAGCCTATGGATGCTGCTGAGCTCAAATTAGCGCTCAATAAACTCACAACATTGGGCAGCGTCCTGTACATCGCAGCCCACCCGGACGATGAGAACAACAGCCTGCTCGCATGGCTTGCCAATGAAAAACGGCTGCGCACCGGCTACCTGGCCCTGACTCGCGGCGACGGTGGCCAAAACCTCATCGGTCCGGAAAAAGGCGCACTCATCGGCATCATCCGCACACAGGAGCTGCTGGCGGCTCAACGCGCTTATGGGGTTGAGCAATATTTTACCCGCGCCATGGATTTTGGCTATTCAAAATCTGCGCAGGAAACCTTTTCCGTGTGGGATCGCGAAACCCTGCTCAGTGATGTGGTCTGGGTGATCCGGTCGTTCCAGCCTGATGTCATCATCATGCGTTTTCCCACCACTGGCGAAGGCCGCCATGGCCAGCACACGGCCTCTGCCCTGCTCGCCCGCGAAGCCTTTGACGCTGCTGCCGATCCAGCGCGTTTTCCCGAACAACTGCAGCACACCACACCCTGGCAGGCGCAGCGCCTCTTCCTCGATGTCTGGCCGCAACTTCTGGTCAAACGCGGCATCGACAGCACCAGCGTGCCAGTGGTGGACCTTGGAGCGTACAACTCTCTGCTGGGAAAATCCTATACCGAGCTCGGCGCAGAGGCCCGCAGCCTGCATAAAAGCCAGGGTGAAGGCACATCCCGCAGCCGCTCCAGCAAACCGAACTATTTTCAGTTACTGGCAGGAAGTGAGCCTGAAGGTCCCGATCTGTTCGCGGGTATCGAAACCGGCTGGGCGCGCATCCCCGGAAGCCAGCACGTGGCGGAAATCCTTGCCCGTGCCAGCGAACATTTCATCCCGGATAAACGATACACCATTTTGCCACTGCTTCTGCAGGCCGAGGCAGTGCTCGAAACCATGCCCGCTTCGGTGTGGGTCGGGCAGAAACGTAAAGAACTGCGCAGATTGATCCGTGAATGCGCCGGACTCTGGCTCGAAGCCACAAGTGATGATTTCCTCGCCGCCCCGGGTGATGAGATCATTCTCACCATCAACGCTGTTAACCGGTCCCCCCTGCCTATGGCACTGCGATCCGTGCGCATCAAAAGTCTGAAGGCACACATCGATGAACGCAATGAGCTGCCGCAAGGCCAGCTCGTCCGCAGAGAAATGCAGCTCCGCATGCCTGTAAATCAACCGTTTTCTCAGCCGTACTGGCTGCAGAAAGAACCGCGCAACTCCTTCTACGTTATCGATTCAGTCGCATGGCGAGGGCAGGCGGAAAACCCGCCGGCGCTAACAGCAGAATTCGAAATCGAGATCGCAGGCCAGAGCGTGCGCTTCAGCGAGCCGGTTCTTTTCAGATGGCAGGACGCCAAAGACGGCGATCGCTACCGCAGGCTGGAAATCGGCCCGCCCGTGGCTGTGCAGCTCGATCAGAGTCTGCTGGTTTGTGCAGATGCCCGGCCCAGGCATGTGCGTGCTACTGTGGTCGCCAACGCCCGCTCTGTATCCGGCGAAGTGCGACTTGCTCTGCCGGCAGGCTGGCACGTCGAACCCGGAAGCGCGCCCTTTGCGCTCAGCAAACGACATCAGGAAGCCCATTTTACCTTCACCATTATCCCGCCGCAAAAGCCCGGCACTGGGTATCTGCGGGCGATCGCTGCAACCGGAGGGCGCGAGTACAGTCTCAGCAGACGGGAGATCAGCTACCCGCATATCCCGATACAGTTGCTGCATGTCCCGGCAAAGGCGCGCCTGCTGCGTCTCGAT
>WFTM01000095.1 GCA_015485525.1 Candidatus Zhuqueibacterota bacterium
TGACAGAAGATGGCGTCCGGTTGGATATCATCCTCCCGGAAGAACGGTGAAAGTCCCGCTTTGCAGCCATATCTTTAACTTGGACAAAGATGTGCAGATGTGCCAAGTGAACAGGATAACCAGTCTCCTGAAATAAATCGCTCAGGTCTAAAAAAGACACCCGCAACGCGGCGCAGCGACGCGACGTAAATATGGCGGTATGGGTCGCCCGTGGCGTACCGCGACATTCATGTCGCGCTGTAGATACTTTGCGCTATTCAGGCTGTTTAGTGGAGATGGCAGGGACACGACGTAAATGTGGTGGTACGAGTGCCACGGATAAAATTAAATATCGAGGCAATCTGGACAAAAATTCTGGCAACGCCGTCGCGGTCCGGGTATCCAGTCAACCCAGTAAATCGGGCCAGGCTCAGATACCGGCATCTGTCATTCCGACCAGGCGCAGCGCTTGGCCGGAATCTCATCTTTTCGGTCACGTGGCTTAGTCAGGGAGATTCCGGTCTTCCCCTTCGGGGAAACCGGAATGACGGTTCTGGGGTAGGGATGGCTGAGACGCGACATAAATGTCGCGGTACGGGTGGGTCGTGTCCAGCTTTTTTGTTCAAAAAAATAAATCGGGTGAGGCATATTTATAGAGAGCGATGAACTTTTCAGAACATAAAAAAAACAGCGCACTGTCTGCGGCTGTTCTGGCCGGCGGCAAATCTTCACGCATGGGCAGAAATAAGGCGTTGCTCGAACTGAACGGAATGACGCTGATCGGCCACGTCACCCGCATAGCCGCACGGGTTGCCGGGAATGTATTGGTGATCACCAACACGCCGCAGGATTATGCCTTTCTGAAACTGCCCATGTTTACAGATGAGGTGAAAAACATCGGCCCGCTGGGCGGGATTTACACGGCATTGCTTCACTGCAGCCACCCTCACTGTCTCGTCCTGGCCTGCGACCTGCCTTTTCTCTCTGAAAAACTCGTACGTACGCTCGCTGAAACAGCCGGCGCAGCGGATATCGTCACAGTCGATGCCGGCAGTGGGCCGGAGCCTTTGTGCAGCGTGTACTCAGGCGCGTGCCTGCCTGCCATCCGCGAGCAGATCGACAGCGGTGATTATAAAATCATGCGCTTGTTGCAGAGCGTGCGGACGCAGGTAGTGCCTGTAGCCGGCGAGCACGAGTTGGAGAACATCAATACGCCGGAGGATTTTGCCCGTGCACAGAAGCATGCACAGGGGAGAGACTGAAGCGGGACTCAGCGCAGCTCCGGCTTGCTGAGGAGGAAATCGCGCAGCGTCGTGAAGTCAGCACTCAACGGCGTGCTGTATTGACGTTTATCAGCCAGTTGGCGCAGGCGCTGCGGCAGGGCGATGGCCCGGCCGGTGACGGGCTCGATGATTTCTCTGAATTTGGCCGGGTGCGCTGTGCCGAGGAAAATCCGGGGACTGCTGCCGGCCACTTTTTTAGCCGCACGATACGCGACTGCGCCGTGCGGGTCCACGATATACTGATAGCGTTCGGCGAGCTCGCGGATGCCCTCTCGCGTTTCTTCATCATCAAAAGCAAAGCCGGAAATTTCCTGCCGCATAGCCGTGAGGCTGCCCCCATATAAAAACTGCATCCGCTGAAAATTACTCGGATTGCCGACATCCATGGCATTGGAAATGGTCTGCAGGGATGGCCGTGGCTCGAAACGCCCGTTGCGCAGATAGAGCGGCACGACATCATTACAGTTTGTCGCAGCGACGAACTGCTGCACCGGCAGCCCCATTCTGCGCGCGAAAAGCCCGGCCGTGAGATTGCCGAAATTACCGCTCGGCACGATGATGACAGGCCCGGGTGAGCCCTCCGGCAGTTGTGCCACAGCGCGAAAATAGTAGAGCATCTGCGGCAGAAGCCGGGCGATATTGATCGAATTCGCTGAAGAGAGCAGCAGCGCCTGGTTCAGATCGGTATCGAGAAAGGCTTCTTTGACCAGCCGTTGGCAATCGTCGAAGGTGCCGTCGATGGCCAGGGCAGTGATGTTGCCGGCCAGAGTGGCGATCTGCTGCTCCTGCATCGGGCTGATTTTGCCTGCCGGGTAGAGAATGATGACGTTGATACCGGCGACGCCGTGGAATCCATTGGCCACGGCACTGCCCGTATCTCCGGAAGTGGCAACGAGGATATTCAGAGGGTGCCCGAGGTCGCTGACGAACCAGGCCATCAGCCGGGCCATGAAGCGGGCACCGAAATCTTTGAATGCCAGGGTCGGGCCGTGAAAGAGTTCGAGGATATGCAGCTCTTCGTCGAGGGCCACAAGCGGGGCGTCAAAATCGAGAGCGTCGGCGATGAGTGCACGCATGGTCTGCTGCGGAACCTCGGCTTTCAGAAA